>DATKAG010000162.1:0-5583 GCA_035498355.1 Myxococcales bacterium
CCCCGCCTGCGCCAGCGCCTCGGCCACCTGGGCTCGCAGCTCTCGGGCGGCGAGCAGCAGATGCTCTCCATCGCCCGCGCCCTGCTCACCAACCCGCGGCTGGTGATCCTCGACGGCGCCACCGAAGGGCTGGCGCCGCTCATCCGCCAGGAGATCTGGGCGGCGCTGCGGCGGCTGCGGGCGGAGGGGATCGCCTCCCTGATCGTGGACAAGGAGGTGAAGACGCTGCTCGAATTGGGCGACCGCCACCTCATCCTCCTCAAGGGTGCGGTGGCGTTCTCCGGCGACACCGCCGCCTTCCGCGCCCGCGAGGAGGCCAATCTGGCGCTGCTGAGAGCCTAGGGGCAATACCGATCCGTCAAAGCGTTCTCGTGCGCGTCCTCGTTTTCGTGGTCGATTTCGAGCTGGTGCCAGGAGTCGTGAGCGTGCACGGTCACCAGCACCATTTTTCAGGTGTTCGCGATAGGGTCCGCGCTTCGGTGGGACCGGCGAGCGGCAAGCGCGGCGTTCAAGGGGCGGTGTTCGCGCTCGTCGCCTCCGCCTTCATGACCATCTACATCCCCCAGCCCGTCCTCCCCGTGCTGGGGGCGGAATTCGGCGTCTCGCCCGCCGTCGCCTCGCTCACCGTCTCCGGCACGGTGCTGGGGATCGCGCTGGCCAACCTTCCCTTCGGCGTCCTGGCCGATCGCTTCCCCATCCGCCCGCTGCTCATGGGCGGCGGCGCCGTCGTGGCCCTCGCCAGCGTCGCCTGCTCACTCACCCGCCGCGTCGAGGTGCTGATCGCCGCCCGATTCGTGCAGGGCCTCTTCCTCCCCTCGCTCAGCACCTGCGTCGCCGCCCACCTCTCCCGCACGCTTCCCCCGGATCGGCTGAACGTGGTGATGGGCTGGTACGTCTCCGCCACCGTCACCGGAGGGATGGGCGGACGTCTCCTCGGGGGCCTCCTCTTTCCGCCGGAGCGCTGGCGCCTGGGCTTCGTGGCCGCCGCCGCGCTGGTGCTCCTCGCCACCGTGGCCGCCCTCGCGCGAATGCCCCGCGAGGCCTCCCGCCCGTCCTCCCCGGAGGAGGCGGAGGGATTCGCCCGCCTGCTCCAGAGGCCCGAATTGCTGCGCATGTTCGCCGTCGGCTTCTTCGCCTTCTTCGTCTTCTCGGCGATCTTCAACTACCTCCCCTTCTATCTCTCCGGGCCGCCGCTGAACGTCCCGGTGCGGGTGATCACCCTGCTCTATCTCTCCTACGTGGTGGGAATCGCCATCGGGCCGGTCTCCGGCACCCTCGCCGGACGGCTGGGCACCGGCCCCACCCTGGTCCTGGGCTGCTGCCTGTTCATCCTCTCCATCGGCCTCAGCCTGGTGCCCTCGCTCCCGGTCATCGCCCTCAGCCTGGCCGGCGTCTGCGGCGGGTTCTTCGCCATGCACTCCGGGGCGGTGGGAGCGCTCAACCGCAGGCTGAAGAGCAGCCGGGGGCGGGCGAACTCCATCTACGTCCTCCTCTACTACCTGGGCGGAGCGGCCGGGATCAGCGCCGCCGGGTCGGCCTTCGCCCGCTGGGGCTGGGGAGGCACCGCCGGCCTGGGCGCCATCGCCCTCCTCCTCCCCCTTTCGCTGGGGCTGCTGGAGATGCGCCGCGCCGCGGCATCTTCAAAATTACATCTCCCTACTCGTGCGCCTTGACGCGCCGGGCCCCCCGGGCGGTTACTCGTCCCCGAGGAGCCTACCCCATGCGACTCCTGACGACCGCGACTGCCCTTCTCTGCTCTGGCCTGCTCGCTTCGGAGGCAAGGGCAGATTCCCATCCCCAGTGCACCCTCGTCGACGCACCCATCGTCACCACCTTCTTCTACGACGGCTGCGACAGCCCGGTGCAGATCTGCACCCAGGGGACGGTGCGCATCGGCCGGGAGGTGGCCACCACCCGCTTCCGCGCGCTCACCATCACCCCGGGCAACTCGCCCGACGACCTGCTCTACACCGGCGAGCTGGTGCTCACCCTCAGGGACGGCACCGTGACCCTGCTCGACTACGGCGTGCTCCACTCGACCAGCGGCGCCTTCTTCGAGCTGGAGAAGACCTCCTCCGGGACGGGCAAGTGGAAGCGCCCGCTCGGGCTCCTGGTCTCGCAAGGGACGGCCACCGCCACCGGCTTCTCCGGGAAGCTGGCGGGCGAGCTCTGCCGCGTCGACGAAGGGCACCGCGGCAGGTAGTCTTCCCCGGTGCGCACGCTCCGGGGACGGACGGCGGTGATCACCGGCGCGGCCAGCGGCATCGGCCGCGCGCTGGCGCAGCGGCTGGCCAGGGAAAAGATGAACCTGGTGCTGGCGGACGTGGACGGGCGCCGCCTGGCCGCGGTGGCCCGCTCGCTGCCGGGCGCGCTCGCCGTCCGGACGGACGTCTCCCGCATGGCCCAGGTGGAAGCGCTGGCCGCCCGCGCCTGGGCGCGCTTCGGGGCCGTGCACCTGCTCTGCAACAACGCGGGGGTGGCCGAATACGGGGCGGTCTGGGAGGTGCCCCTGCGCCGCTGGCGGAAGGTGATGGGCGTCAACCTCTGGGGCACCATCCACGGCTGCCTGGCCTTCGTCCCCCGCATGTTGGCGCAGGGCGGACCCGCGCACGTGGTCAACACCGCCTCCATGGCGGGCCTGGTCACCCCCCCGCTGGCCGGCGCCTACAGCGTGAGCAAGCACGCGGTGGTGGCCCTCTCCGAAGCGCTGGCCCAGGACCTCTCCCTGCGCGAGTCGCGGGTGCAGGTCTCGGTGCTCTGCCCCGGATGGGTGGCCACGCGCCTGGCGGATTCGGCCACCGGGGCCGGCCCGGTGGTGCGCGCGCTGATCGCAGGGGGCCACCCGGCGGAGGAGATCGCCGAGCGGACGGTACGTGCGGTGCGCAGCGGCGAGTTCTACGTGCTCACGCACCCGGAGATGGCGCCCGCGGTGCGCCGCCGCGCCGAGGAGATCCTCTCCGGCCGCGCGCCCCGGGCCAGGGGGCTCAGCCTGCGGCGATCGCGGGGAGGGTGACGGTGAACCGGGTCCCCCGGCTGCCGTCCGCGCCGGCCTCGATGCGGCCGCCGTGGCTCTCCACGATGCTCTTGCAGATGCTCAGCCCGAATCCCCGCTCCTCGCCCGCGGTCCTCCCCAGGTTGAGGGGCCGGAACAGCTGCTGGGCCTCCTGGGGATCGAACGCGGCCCCGTTGTCCGCCACCTCCAGCCGCACCAGCGACCCGTCGCGGCGCGTGCGCACCTGGATGGTGGGCTGGGAGACCTTCTGCACGGCGTCGGCGGCGTTGGAGAGGAGGTTGAGCACCACCTGGGTGATCTCCGGCCCCCGGCAGCGCACCATGGGGACCGCTTGCAGATCGCGCTCCAGCCGGACCGTCTGGCGCAGCCGGTGGGAGAGGAGCTGCATGGCGGAGAGCACCGCCTGGTTGATGTCGAAGGGCTCGGGCTCGGTGGCCGCGGTGTAGCCCTGGATGCCGCGGGCGAGCGCGTCCAGGTGGGCGCAGCCGGCGCGCAAGGCGTCCACCGACCGCTCCGCCGAGCCGGCCAGCTCCGGGGTGGCGCGCACCACCGCCGCCTTGAGCACGGCCACCTCCTGGGGAGCGAAGTCCTGCTGGATGGCGCGGCTGGCGGCGCGCGCCGTCTCCACCAGGCGGGCCACCTCCACCCCCAGCTGCCCGATGCTGGCGTGCAGCGGCTCCACCGCCGTCTTCAGCTCGTAGCCGATGCCGGCGGAGAGCCGGCCCAGCGCCGCCATGTGCTCCGACTGGACCAGCTCGTCGTAGCTGGTCTTCAGCTGGTTCACCAGGCGGTCGTGCTCGTCGGAAAGGCGCTTGGTCTCCAGCGCCCGCCGGACGGTGACGCGCATGTCCTCCGGCTCCCAGGGCTTGAGGATGAAGCGGTAGAGCAGGCCCTCGTTGATGGCCTTCAGCGCCACCGAGGTGTCGGGGAAGGCGGTGAGCAGCACCCGGAGCGCGCGGGGCCGCACCTCCCGCACCCGGGTGAGGAACTGCAGCCCGGTCATCTCCGGCATCCGCTGGTCGGTGATCACCAGGTCGATGTCATGAACCATCGCCATTTCCAGCGCACGCACGGCGGAGGTCGCCGAGTGGAGGGCGATGTCGGACTCGGTTTCGAACACCCTTTTCGCCAGATTGAGCGCAAGCGGCTCGTCGTCGACGACCAGCAGACGGTAGGAGGGCTCCGGCACCGGCGGAATGTTAGCACCGTTCGTTGATCGCGGCCCCCGGGACCGATATCTTTTCTTCAGTCATGTCTCGGGGGAAACGGGGTTACGCGCTCTCCAGCGCAGTGGCCGCGGCACGGGTAGCCGTGGCGCCGCCACCCGATCCCCGCGTCGCCCTGGAGCTGACCCGCACCCTCTCCGCCCGCGCCGCCGCCTCCTGCTGGGTGGCGCTGGTGATCATCCCCTTCACCATCATCGGCTACGACGGCGCCTACTACCCGGCCCAGCTCCGCCAGGGCGCCGTCGCCTCGGCGGTGGCCGACGCCCTGATCGTGCTCCTGCTCCTCGGGCTGCGCCGCCGGATCTTCGACCGCCATCCCTGGTTGCCCTTCGCCCTCCTCGCCGGGGTGATCTGCAACGCCACCGAGGCGGTGAACCTCTCCCTCACCGGCGGTACGCTGGAGAGCGACTTCGTCTTCCCCTACTACTTGATCTCCTTCGGCATCGCCATCCTCTTTCCCGCTCCGCTGGCGGCGGTGATCGCCACCGCCTTCGCCCTGCCCCTGGGCTACGTGGCGGTGGCCATCGCCGGGAACGAGCCGCTGGGCGCCAAGCACTTCATCTCCAACCTCATGCTGCTGGTCGACACCGCGCTCATCGCCTGCATCGGCAACCGGGTGGTGACCAACCTCTTCCGGCGCGAGGTCACCCTGCGCATCGACCTGGAGAAGGCCAACGAGCGCCTGCGCGAGCTGGACCGGGTGAAGAGCGAGTTCTTCGCCAACGTCAGCCACGAGCTGCGCACCCCGCTCACCCTCATCCTCGCTCCCGCCGCCTCGCTCTCCGGCGACTCCAACGGCTCGCTCGCCCCGGGGCAGCGCACCCTGGTGGAGACCATCCACCGCAACGCCACCCGGCTCCTGCACCTGATCAACGACCTCTTGCTGCTCGCCCGCCTGGAGTCGGGCGAGCCGCGCATCGACCGCGCCCCGGTGGACGTGGGGGAGTGCGTTTCCCGCATCTCCCAGGAGACGCAGGCCTACGCGCGCTCTTTGGGCCTGCGCCTCGCCATCGAGGTGGCCCCCGGGGGGCCCTTCATCTGGAACGGGGACGAGCGCCACCTGGACCGCATCGTCCTCAACCTGGTTTCCAACGCCTGCAAGTTCTCCCGGCCGGAAGGAGTGGTGAAGCTGGCGGTGGGCACCGACCGGGAAGGCATCTGGCTGAGCGTCGCCGACCAGGGCATCGGCATCGCTCCCCAGGACGTGGAGCGGATCTTCGACCGCTTCGTGCAGCTCGAGTCCTCCGCCACCCGGCGCTTCCAGGGCACGGGCATCGGCCTGAGCATCGTCAAGCAGCTGGTGACCCTGCACGGCGGGCGCATCGAGGTCCAGAGCGAACCGGG
>DATKAG010000163.1:0-17776 GCA_035498355.1 Myxococcales bacterium
GACCCGGCCCGCGTCCGCACCGCGTAGGAGGTGCCGATCAATCCGGGGTGCACGTCCACCCGGAGGATGGCGTCGAAGGGAACCGTCCGCTCCATCGCCAGGGTGCGCACGGTGAGCCCCGTCTCGCTGACGATGAACGCCAGCCGGTTGTAGAAGGCCGAGCAGGCGGTGAAGAGCAGGACGAAGAAGGCGGCGGAGAGGAACGACGACCGGGTGGCCCCTTGCATGGCCATCAGGGCGAGGAAGACGGCGATCCAGAGGGTAGCCGCGCCCATCACCACCGTGCGCAAGGCCATCCAGGGACGGAACGTCTCGGGCGCCAGGCCCTCTCGTCCTCTGGGGGAGAGCATGAAATCAGCATAGCGACGCGGGTTTGGCCCGGCAATTCCGCGGCCGCTGATACACTCGGCAACGTGCACGGATCGTCCCGGATGCAAGCGCCTGCCGGCTGGGAGGACGCCGAGCGGGCGGAAAGGCTCGCCTCGCGCATTCCCGCCGAGGCGGGACTTCCGTCGCAGGACCTGCTCCCGCTCTGCGCCCAGAGCGCCGATCCGGACGGCGCCCTGGCCGGCGCGCTGCGCGCCCTGGCCGCTCGCAAGGAGCGCTACGGGCGCCCTGCCCCCCGCGCCGCCCTCGATCCCCTGGTGCGCGTCTGCGCCGCCTCCAGATTTCTCGCCCAGGCCCTGGCCGCCCGCCCCCGCCTGGTCGACCTCCTCGCCTGCTCGCGCTTTCCCCAGAGGCCCATTCCCCTGCGCAGCCGGGGGAGCGCCGACGCGGTCTCGCTCGCCCGCCGCCTCCGCCGGCACAAGCAGGCGGAGGTGCTGCGCATCGCCCTGCGCGATCTCTCGGGAGCCTCGGTGCCGGAGGTGACCCGCGATCTCTCGCGGCTCGCCGCCCGCGCTTTCCAGGCCGCGGTGGACTTCCACTACCGCCGCCTGTGCGCGGTCCACGGACCTCCCCAGGGGAGGAGCGCCGAGGGTCCCGGCGGGTTCTGCGTGCTGGGGATGGGGAAGCTGGGCGGCGAAGAGCTGAACTTCTCCTCGGACGCCGACGTCCTCTACCTCTACGACCGGGACGGCAGGACCGGCGGACCGAGCCCACTCGATCACTTCGCCTTCTACGCCCGGCTGGCCGAGGCGGTGACCGCCTCGGTGGGCTCGCCGGGCGCGGCTCCGGAGGGTGGCTTCGTCTTCCGCGTCGACCTCGACCTGCGCCCGGAAGGGCGCAACGGCCCCATCGTCAACTCCATCCGCGCCCTCGAGCTCTACTACGAGGCGCAGGGCGCCGCCTGGGAGCGATTCGCCCTGCTCAAGGCCCGGCCCATCGCCGGCGACCTGGCCGCCGGCGAGGAGGCCCTGCGCGGCCTCACCCCCTTCGTCTTCCGCAAGTACTTCGACCTCAAGGCCATCGACGAGATGCGCCAGCTCAAGGCGCGGGCGGAGAAGGAGGCCGCCCGCACCCCCGGGCTGGACCTGAAGCTGGGGCGCGGCGGGATCCGGGAGATCGAGTTCTTCGTCCAGGCGCTGCAGCTCCTGCACGGCGGGCGCGACGAGAACCTCCGGGTCAGGGGAACCCTCAAGGCGCTGGAGCGGCTGCTCTACGCCGGGCTGATCTCCAGCCGCGACCGCGACGAGCTCTCCGAGGCCTACGTGGTCCTGCGCCGCCTGGAGCACCGCATCCAGATGGTGGCCGAGCGGCAGGCGCACTCGGTGCCGGAGGATCCCCGCGAGCGCGAGCGGCTGGCCCGCCGCGCCGGCTATCCCGAGGCCCGGGCCATGGAGCGCGACCTGGCCCGGCACCGGGCGCACGTCGAGGCCCGCTTCCAGGATCTCCTGCGCGTGGCCTCGGGCGACGCCCCGGGAGCCGATCCGCGCGCCGCCGCCGCCGCGGATCCGGACGCCACCCCGGAGCAGCGGGCCGCCGCGCTCGCCGAGCTGGGATTCGACCAGCCGGAGGCGAGCGCCGAGGAGCTGCGCCAGCTCGCCCGCAAGCGGGGGACGCCGTTCCACGACGCGCAGCCCCTGGGCGCGGCGCTGGTCACCGAGCTGGCGGCCGCGCCCGACCCCGACCAGGCGCTGCGCCACCTCACCGACCTCTTCGGACGCCTGGCCAACCCGCGCGCCAGCAGCGAGCTGCTCTCCCAGAGCCCCCGCACCACCCGGCTCCTGCTCTCGCTCTTCGGCTCGAGCGACTACCTCTCCCGCCAGCTCCTGCGGCATCCCGAGCTGATCGACCAGCTCGTGCTCCGGGGCGCGGCCGACCTGGTCCGGGATCGGGAGGGCCTGCGCGCCGACCTGGCCAGGCGGCTCTCCGCCTTCGACGAGCTGGACGTGGAGGGCCGGCTGACGGAGATGCGCCGGTTCCGCAACGAGGAGGTGCTGCGCATCGGGCTGCACGACGTGGCCGGGGCCCTGAACGTGGAGCAGGTCTCGCGGCAGCTCTCGGACCTGGCGGACGTTTGCGTGGAGGCCTGCTTCGCTCTCGCCACCCGCGAGGTGGAGAAGCGCTACGGCAAGCGCGACCTGGCCATGGTGGTGGTGGCCCTCGGCAAGCTGGGCGGCCGCGAGCTGGGGTACCACGCCGACCTCGACCTGCTCTTCCTCTACTCGCCCGCCGATTCCGGGCCGCCCGCGGAGCACGGGACCAACCACGAGCACTTCGCCCGCATCGCCCAGAAGCTGATCAGCCACCTGACGCTGCCTCTGCGCGAGGGATTCCTCTACCGCATCGACACCCGGCTGCGCCCCAGCGGCAGCGCCGGCCCCCTGGTGGTCTCCTTCGAGGCGCTCGCCACCTACCACGCGCGCGAGGCCCGGCTCTGGGAGCGGCAGGCCCTGCTCCGCGCCCGCCCCGTGGCCGGGGACGAGGCCCTGTTCGCCCGCGCCTTCGCGGAGGTACTGGAGCCCAGCCTCTTCCGCCCCATCGACCGGGCCGCGGCCGCCAAGGAGCTGCTGGCGATGCGCGAGCGGATGGAGCGCGAAATTGCCGGCGAATCACCTGGCCGGTACAATTCCAAGCTGGGCCGCGGGGGCCTCGTCGACGTGGAGTTCGCGGTGCAGTTCCTCCAGCTGGTGCACGGCGCCACCGACCCGCAGATCCGCTCGGCGAGCACGCCGCAGGCCCTGGCGTTGCTCCTCTCCAGGGGGTACCTCTCCCCGCGGGACCACGCCCCGCTCTCGCGCGGGTACGCCTTCCTCCGCCGGCTGGAGTCGCGCTTGCGCATCGTGCGCGATTTCTCCGTCGACCGCCTCCCGGAGACGGGGCCGGAGCTGCTCCGGCTGGCGCGGCGGATGGGCTACGCGGGTCCGCGGGCCGGCGAGGAGCTGCTCGCCGACTACCAGCGCACCGCCCAGGAAGTGCGCGCGGCCTTCCTGCGCGTCCTGGGAGCGGCATGAGCGGGCCGCCCGGAAGCGGCGCCCCATGACTCTCCTCCAGGAGAGATTCGCCGAAGTGGGGCCCATCACCGCCATGGAGGCGCAGCTCGCGCGCGCCGCCGTGGCCGCCCGGGGGCGGTTGGACGAGCGGGACGAGGGCGCCATCCGCTACGCCCTGGCGCTGGGCCGCTGCTGGCACGTGCGCGCCCCCGACGGCCGCGACGTGGCCGTGGCCGCCATCCTCCGCCCCTTCCGCGAGAGGCTGGTGCAGGTGCTCTGGCCGCTGCTCGATCCCCAGCGGCCCATGCTCGCCGCTCCCCACGAGCTCTTGCCGGCGGCCCGCGAGGCCCGGCAGATCGCCCTCGCCGCGAAGGAGGAACTGACCCGGCAGCTCGGCCACCGCCTCCCGCCCGGGCGGGTGGACCGCGAGGTCCGCGACCGCCACCTGGTGCTGGTCTGCGGCGGCGGCGGGGGCACCGGCTACGTGCACCTGGCCGCCTTCGCCCTGCTGGAGGCCGCCGGGCTGCAGCCCGCGCTGATCGCCGGCAGCTCGATGGGCGCCATCCTCGGCCTCTTCCGCGCCCGCGAGCGCCGGTTCGACCTGGCGCGCATTCCGGAGATCCTCCAGGACCTCACCTACCGGAAGATCTTCCGCATCGTCCCGCAGCCCAGCATCTACGGGCTGCCCGGGCCGCTCCGCCTGCATTTGCGCGCGGCCATCGGGCACTGGTTCCGGCACCCCGACGGCTCACCCTTGCGCATGTCGGATCTCCCCATCCCCCTGCTGGTCACGGTCACCGGGATCCGCCGCGGCAAGCTCCCCCGGCCCCTCGAAGACTACGAGACCCTGGTGGGCGTGCCCGACGAGGACCCTTCGCGCTGGGGCCTGCGCGCCATGCACCGCAACGTGCAGCGGCTGACGGCCGCCATCTCCGAGCTGGCGCAGATTCCCCGGCTCACCTCCCGGCTGGTGTTCGGCGCCTCGGCGGAGACCCGCCAGGCCGACGCCATCGACGCCGCCGGCTTCTCCGCCAGCGTGCCCGGGGTGATCCACTACGACGTCCTGCGCGACGACCCGCGCATGCACGAGCTCCTCCACGGCCTGCTCGATCGCCACGGGCTCTTGCGCCTCTGTGACGGCGGGGTGGTGGACAACGTCCCGGTGCGCACGGCCTGGCAACACGTGCAGCGCAGCGGGCTGCCCGGCGAGGGGAGCCGCAACGTGGTGATCTTCGCCCTGGACGGCTTCGCCCCCCGGCTGATGACCCCGCTCTGGCTTCCCCTGCAGAGCGTGGCGGCGCCGGCGGTGGCCCGCAACCGCCCGTACGCGCACGTGTACAAGGCCTTCCACCGCACCCTCTCGCCGCTGGCGCTCCTGCCCAGCCAGCGCGCGCTGCAGGCCATCGTCCGCTCCGCCAAGGAGGAGCTGCTCGACGAGCTGCCCGCGCTCCAGCGGCTGCTGGCGCCCATCTCCCCCCTGCTGAACGGTACCCAAGGCTAGAGCTCTGTGCCTATCTTTGCTGGTTCGCGCGTGCTAAGAGCGCGCGTTCCGACCCTCCCCTGCCCCGAGGCGCAGCGTGGCCGCGAAGAAAGTCGAGAAGCTGAAGGAGTCCAAGCTGATCTGGATGGACGGCAAGCTCGTCCCCTGGGCCGACGCCAAGGTGCACGTGCTCACCCACTCCCTGCACTACGGGGTGGCCGTCTTCGAGGGCATCCGCTGCTACCCGCAGCCCGACGGCCGGGGCGCCATCTTCCGGCTGCGCGAGCACGTCCGCCGCCTCTTCGAGAGCGCGCACATCTGCTTGATGGAGATGCCCTACGGCAAGGAAGAGGTGTTCGAGTCCTGCAAGCAGATCATGGTGGCGAACGGGATGAACGAGGGCTACCTGCGGCCCATCGCCTACTACGCCGACGGGCTGATGGGCGTGGGCGCCGTCAACCCCGTCCGCCTCTGCATCGCCACCTGGTACTGGGGCGCCTACCTGGGAGAGGAAGGTCTGCGCAAGGGGATCCGGGTGAAGATCAGCTCGTACACCCGGATGCACATGAACTCCGATCCCGCCCGCGCCAAGGTGACCGGGCACTACCTGAACGGCGTCCTGGCCAAGCGCGAGGCGCTGATGGGCGGCTACGACGAGGCCATCCTCCTCGACCAGCAGGGCTACGTGGCCGAGGCCACCGGCGAGAACGTCTTCATCGTCCGCGACGGCGTGCTGCTCACCCCGCCGGTCGCCGGCGGGATCCTCGAGGGCATCACCCGCGAGTCCATCATCCGCATCGCCAGGGACAAGGGCATCCCGCTGGAGGAGCGGCGCTTCAGCCGCGACTACCTGTACTGCGCGGACGAGGCCTTCATGTGCGGCACGGCAGCGGAGATCACACCGGTCCGCGAGGTGGACGACCGGAGGATCGGCGCCGGGGAGATGGGGCCCGTCACCCGGGAGATCCAGTCCACCTTCTTCCGCGCTGTGCGTGGCCTGGAGCCACGCTACGTGGAATGGCTCACCCCGGTGGACGCCCCGGCGGTGGCCCGGTCGAACGGAAGCCACGCGGTGGCCAGCCGGTAGCCGACGACGCGGCGCAGCGTAAGTCTCAAGAATCGCGGCGGAATGTGGCCTCGCGCGCCCTTGTTCGGCCTACGACAGGAGAATCGGGGGCGTTTCCGGCCGTAAGGCGGGCGGGTCGCCGCCAGTGCGGCAGCGACACACACCTGTAGCCGAATATTCCGTTGACGACCACTCTTCCGACTTGCTAGCCTGGTTGCCCTACGACCGGGCTAAATAATCGAGTTCGTTGGATAAAGGAGTTGCCGCGTGAGCCGGACCCAGTATCTGGACCTCGACGACCGCACCGAGGACATCCGGGAGCTGATGCGCGCGCGTCCCCGCGAGACCCAGGAGTTCCTGGAAAAGTATGAGCTCTCATGGATTTACCATGAGTGCGCCCTGGAAGGCATGGTGTTGACGCACGCGGAGCTGCGCCAGGCCCTGGACCCGAATCCGGGGATGGTCGACTCGGGCGTGGTCCACTCCTTCACCGAGGTGCGCAACCAGCTCAACGCCATCGAGTTCATCAAGCAGGAGGCGAAGGCGCGGCAGGCGAAGTACTGCCTGAACCTGGTGAAGCGCCTCTACGAGATCCTCTACAGCAACCTGCCCAACCGGATGCCGGTCCAGTTCCGCCGGGACATGCCGCTGCACCGGACCTACTTCCACGACATCGTCCAGCCGGTGCAGATCCAGCCTGCCCTGGAGCAGCTCTTCCACTTCATGGAGAGCGAAGAGTTCGTCCGCATGCACCCCTTCAAGCAGGCGACGCACACCCATCACCGGTTCATGGAGATCTTCCCCTTCTCCGATCTCTCCGGGAAGGTGGGGCGGATGATGATGAACCTCATCCTGGTGCGGGCCGGGTACATGCCGCTGGTGATCCACAGCATGGACCGGGAGACCTACTACGACGCGCTCCGCCTCAACGCCAGCCAGTTCGGCAAGGTGATGATGGAGAGCATGGACAATGCGCTGGACAACGCCTTCAAGTACTTCCTCCCCCACTGGAACGAGACCTCGCGCAAGCGGGCCAGCTGACCTTCCGCTATAAGACGCGCCCGGATGCTCCTCGGGGCGCACGAATCCACCGCGGGCGGCCTGCACGAGGCCTTCCCCCGCGCCCTGGCCGACGGGGCCGAGGCGGTGCAGATCTTCACCAAGTCGAGCCGCATGTGGCGCTCGAAGGAGATCGCCCCGGACGAGGCCCGGGTCTTCCGCAAGGCCGCCAAGGAGTCGGGCCTCCAGGCCTCCGTCCACGCCAGCTACCTGATCAACCTCGGCTGCGGCCCCGGGGACCTGCGGGAGAAATCCATCGCCGCCTTCACCGACGAGCTGCGGCGCTGCGACCAGATCGGCGCGGGCTACCTGGTGGTGCACCCCGGTTCCTGCGCGGACACCTCGCGCGGGCTCAAGGCGATCGCCGAGGCCCTGGACCGGACCTTCGCCGCCCACAAGGGCAAGTGCGTGGTCCTGCTGGAGACCGCGGCCGGCCAGGGCAGCGCCTTGGGGCGGACGTTCGAGGAGCTTCGGGAGATCCGCGACCAGGTGCGCAGCCCCGAGCGGGTGGCGATCTGCCTGGACACCTGCCACGTGTTCGCCGCCGGGTACGACCTCTCCACCGACCGGGGGTACGACGAAACGTTCAACCGGTTCGACCAGGTGTTGGGCATCGAACGCCTCAAGGCCTTCCACCTGAACGATTCGATGAAACCCCTGGGCTGCCGCGTGGACCGCCACGAGCACGTCTGCAAAGGGGAAATCGGCCCCCTCACCTTCCGCCGGCTGGTGAATGATCCCAGATTCCGGGAGGTTCCCGGGTACCTGGAGATTCCGCCCGAGGGGAACCGGGTGTGCCTGCAGCGCCTCAAGCGCCTGCGCGCGCAGGGCGCCCGACAGCAGCCCAGGTCCCGCGTTGCTACCCTGACGAGGCACCGCTAAGGTACGGCGCCACGTCCATGGGCAATGCCCCTTCTCCGCGCGAAACCGACCAGCCTCTAGACCCTTCCGCCGCCCCGTTCGTGCTCCGGGACCGGCTGCGGAAGCTCCTCCAGGTGGCCAAGGGACACCAGCGGGCGGTGGTCCTGACGCACGACAACCCGGACCCCGACGCGGTGGCCAGCGCCTGCGGGCTCGCACATCTGCTCACGCAGTGCGCGGGGGTGGCCTGCACGCCCGCATACGGGGGAATCATCGGCCGGGCGGAAAACAAGGCGATGCTCAAGGTGCTGCACCTGCCCATCCAGCCTGTCTCCCGCATCGAGCACCAGCCCCACGACCTGATCTGCCTGGTGGACACGCAGCCCGAGGTGGGGAACTACTCCCTCGCCTCCGCCAACCTTCCCCAGTTGGTCATCGACCATCATCCGGCCCGGCCCTCCTCGCTGCTGGCCGCGTTCCACGACGTGGGCGGGCCGGCCGGCGCCACCTCCACCATGGTGACCCTGTACCTGCGGGTGGCGCGGCTGGTGCCCGCCCCGGCGCTCGCGACCGCGCTCTTCTATGGGATCAAGAGCGACACCCGCGACCTGGGCCGGGAGTACGACCCGGCCGACATCGACTGCTACAACTGGCTGTTCCCGCTGATCGACAAGCCGGCCCTCTCCCGCATCGAGCACCCCTCCGTCCCCGCCCGCTACTTCGCCGCCTACCACCGCGCCTACGAGCGGGCCCGCCTGCACGGGGGCGGCGAGGCGGTGGTGGTGGACATGGGCGACGTCTACGTTCCGGAGATCGTTCCGGAAGTGGCGGAGAAGCTGGTCAGCCTCGAGGGGTTGCGCTGGTCGCTCGCCACCGGCTCGTACAAGAACGAGCTCTACCTCTCCCTGCGCCTCAACGACCGCCGGGTGAACGCCGGCAAGCTGGTGCGCGAGGTCTGCGCTCCTCTGGGCGGAAGCGCGGGCGGCCATGGGGCCATGGCGGGGGCGCGGGTGCCGCTGCGCGGACGTTCGGCGGAGCTCCTGGCCGCCGACATCTTCGCCGCCTTCCTCCGGGCCTTCCACCTCAGGCCCGGACCGGGGACACCGCTCTTTCCCCTGGAGCCGTGAAGCCCCCGGTCTACCTGGACGCGAACGCCACCACCCCGCTGTCCCGCGAGGCGATGGAGGAGATGATGCCGGCGCTGGCCGGCGTCTTCGCCAATCCTTCCTCGGTGCACAAGCCGGGGCAGGATGCCCGGGCGCTGGTGGACGCCGCCCGGGAGCGATGCGCCCGGGCGCTGGGCTGCGCGCCGCGCGAGGTGATCTTCACCTCCGGGGGAACCGAGTCCGATGCCTTGGGCATCCTCGGCACCCGGCCCCGCCGCGTGGTCACCACCGCCGTGGAGCACCCGGCGGTGCTGGGCGCCTGCGAGGCGGTCCCCGAGCGGACCCTGGTGCCGGTGTTCGCCTCCGGGGAACTGGACCTCGATGCCCTGCGGCGGGCGCTGCCGGGAGCGTCGCTGTGCTCGGCCATGGCGGCGAACAACGAGACGGGAGTGATCTTCCCCCTGGGGGAGATCGCCGCCCTCTGCCGGGAGCACGGGGTGCCCCTGCACGTCGACGCGGTGCAGGCGGCGGGGAAGATCCCGCTCGACTTCCCCTGGGACCTGATCAGCCTCTCCGCCCACAAGATCGAGGGGCCCAAGGGAGCCGGCGCGCTGGCCTCGCGGCGCAGGATCACGCCGCTGCAGGGCGGCGGCCACCAGGAGCGGGGCAGGCGCTCGGGCACCGAGAACGTGGCCGGGATCGCGGGGATGGGCAAGGCCCTGGAGCGCGCGGTGGCCCGGCAGCCCGCGCTCGCTTCCCGCCTCGGCGTCCTGCGCGATCGCCTGCAGGCCGCGGCGAAGGAGATCGCCGGCGCGCGAATCGCGGGAGAAGGCCCTCCGCGGCTGTGCAACACCTTGAACGTCGCCTTCCCGGGTTGCGAAGGGGAGACCTTGCTGGCGGCGCTGGACCTGGAAGGGATCGCGGCCAGCGCGGGCAGCGCCTGCAGCTCGGGCTCGCTGGAGCCTTCCCCGGTGCTGCTGGCGATGGGATATCCGCCGCAGCTCGCCCGCGGCGCCGTCCGCTTCTCGCTCTGGAGCGGCAATACGGAGGAGGAGATCGACCGGGTCTGCGAGGTGCTGCCCCGGGTGGTGCAGCGAGCTAGGTCTTGAAGAGCCCTCGCACCACCGAGGCGATCCCCAGCGCTCCTCCGGAGATCTCGTCGTGGAACGGGGCGAGCGCGTCGGAGAATTCCTGCGCGTTGGCGAAGCGCGCGGCGGGATCGATCTGCAGGGCCCTGTGCACCACGTCGCCCAGGCCGGGCGGCACGTCGGGGCGCAGCGACTCCACGCCGGCGATCCGTCCCTCGCGCAGGGCCTCCTGCATGTGCTCGCTGTCGGGGCCGTGGATGGCGCGCTGGTTGGTGAGCGCCTCGTAGAGGATGGTGGCGGCCCCCCAGAGGTCCACCATCGGGGTGAGCGGCTTGCGCTCCAGCTGCTCGGGGGCCAGGTAGGCCAGCTTGCCCCACAGCGTGCCCATGGGATCGCCCTCCCCCAGCGAGCGCACCTTGGCGATCCCGAAGTCGCCCAGCTTGATCTCTCCCAGCCGGGAGATGAAGAGGTTCGAGGGAGAGACGTCGCAGTGCACGATGTGCAGGTGCATGCCGGTGGGGCCGCGGGCCTCGTGCGCGTAGCCCAGGGCGCCCAGGGTGGCCACGGCGATGTGCACCGCGAAGTTCACGGGAAGGAAGATCTTCCGCTCCCGGCAGCGGGCGAGGATCAGCGCCAGGTCGCGCCCGTCCACGTACTCCATCGCCAGGTAGTAGACCTCGCCCACCACCCCCGCCTCGAACACCTCCACGATGTTGGGGTGCTTGAGCATGGCGGAGACGTCCGCCTCGCCGCAGAAGAGGTCCACCGCTTCCCGGTCGCTGGCCAGCCGCGGGGTGAGCCGCTTCAGCGCCACCACCTGGTTGGCGCGGGGACCCTCGGCGACCCGGGCCTTGTACACCTCCGCCATGCCGCCCCTGCCGAGCAGCTGGAGGATCTCGTATTTGCCGAAGCGCGGATTGCTCACGATGGGGCGGCGACCGCCGGCACGGAGAGCGGGGGAGCGGCCATGTCGATCACTCTACGGGTGGCCGGGGGTAGGCGCAATGTTGCATTGACAGGCGCGGCTGGCCGCCCCAGACTTCTCGCAGAGGAGGAGATCGCGCAGGGCCTCGACGCTTCCCCTGCCTGGATTGCGTGATGGGTAGCCGACCTCGTGCCCGATAGCTGTAACCAGGGGTCCCGACATTCCCGCGGTGTGCAAGCCCCCGCCGCGCTCCGCGCGGCCACCGGGGAAGCCTGAAGCGGGAGCACAGGGATCCCACCTGCGATAGCGCAGGGCACCACCGACGCTGCTCACACGGCCAAGGCGGGGTTTTCCCTTCACGAGCCGGCTTCGGGCCGGCTCTCTTTTTTCCACCATGGCCTCTCTCGACGACCAGAAGCGGGCGCTGCGGGCCGAGGTGCGCGCCCGCCTCCCCAGGCCGGGGTCGCCGGAGTTCGTCTCCGCCTCGGTCCGCGCCCAGGAGCGCCTGCTGGAGAGGGCGCTCCAGGGCGTCCCTGGGATGGTGGCCCTCTACCGCGCCCTGCCCGCGGAGTGCGGGACGGATGCGGTGGCCGCGGCGCTGCAAGAGGCGGGGCGCGAGGTCTGCTATCCGGTGGTGGCGCCCGGGGAGCGAGCCCTGCGCTTCCACCGGGGAGCGGGGGCGTTCGTGGCTGGCGCCTTCGGGGTGGAGGAGCCTACCGGGGCGAAGGTGGCGCTGGAGGAAATCGGGCTTCTGGTGGTCCCGGCCCTGGCGGTGGACGCCCGGGGCAGGCGGCTGGGCCGGGGGAAAGGGCACTACGACGCCACCCTGGCCCTCTTCTCCGGTTCGAGCGTGGCGCTGATCTTCGATTCGCAGCTTGTGCCGGAGGTCCCGGTGGGCGAGCATGACCGCCGCGTGGATGCGGTCTGCACCGAGCTGCGCTGGCTCCAGGTCCCATGAAGATCCTCTTCGTCGGCGACATCGTGGGCAAGCCGGGCCGCAACGCGGTGCGGGAGATCCTGCCCCGGCTGCGGGAGCGGCACGGGCTGGACCTCTGCATCGGCAACTCGGAGAACTCGGCGGGAGGGGCCGGGATCACCCCGGAGAGCGCCGACGAGCTGCTGCAGGCGGGGCTGGACCTGCTCACCAGCGGCAACCACACCTTCGCCAAGCGGGAGATCGGCCCCTACCTGGACAAGCCGGGGTCGAAGCAGCTGCGGCCGGCCAACTACCCGGAGGGAGCGCCCGGCCGGGGGGTGGCGGTGCTGGAGGCCCGGTCGGGGCGGCTCGGGGTGATCAACCTGGAGGGGCGGGTGTTCATGAAGCCCCTGGACTGCCCCTTCCGCACGGCGGACAGGCTGATCGCCTCCCTGCGGGCCGACGGGCTGCGCTGCATCTTCGTCGACATGCACTGCGAGGCCACCAGCGAGAAGAACGCCATGGGGCACTACCTGGACGGGCGGGTGAGCGCGGTGCTGGGATCGCACACGCACATCCAGACGGCCGACGAGCGGGTGCTGCGCGGGGGGACGGCCTTCATCACCGACGTGGGGATGTGCGGGCCCTGGGACAGCGTGATCGGGCTGCGCAAGGAGCCGGCCATCGAGCGGTTCCTCACCCAGCGCCACTCGCCCTTCGAGCTGGGCCAGGGGGACGTGTACCTGCAAGGGGCCATCGTGGAGATCGAGCCGGAGAGCGGCCGGGCGACGGGCATCGCCCGCGTGCAGGAGAGGCTCGAGGGATGAGCGAGCCCTTGCGGCAGGCCACTCCCAAGGAGCAGCTGGCGGAGGTGACGCGCGGGGCGGTGGACGTGCACACCCGCGAGGATCTGCTGCGCAAGCTGGAGAAGTCGTACGAGCAGCGGGCGCCCTTGCGGGTGAAGATGGGGTTCGACCCCACCGCCCCCGATCTCCACCTCGGGCATACCGTGCCGCTGGAGCGGATGCGCCGCTTCCAGGACCTGGGCCATACCGTCATCTTCCTCATCGGCGACTTCACCGCCTCCATCGGCGACCCCACCGGGCGCAACACCACCCGCCCGCCGCTCTCCGACGAGCAGATCGCGGCCAACGCGGAGACGTACAAGAAGCAGGTGTTCAAGATCCTGGACAAGGAGCGCACCGAGGTGCGCTTCAACTCCGAGTGGCTGCGGCCGCTGGGTTCCGGCGGGATGATCCAGCTGGCGGCGAAGTACACCCTGGCCCGGATGCTGGAGCGGGAGGACTTCAAGAGGCGCTGGGAGAAGGAGGTGCCCATCGCCCTGCACGAGCTGCTCTATCCCCTGGCCCAGGGATACGACTCGGTGGCCCTGAAGGCGGACGTGGAGCTGGGGTCCTCGGACCAGCTCTTCAACCTCCTGGTGGGGCGGCAGCTGCAGAAGGAGTACGGGCAGGCGCCGCAGGTCTGCCTCACCGGGCCCCTGTTGGAGGGGATCGACGCCCGGGAGGTGGACGGCAGGATCGTGGGCGACAAGATGAGCAAGTCGCTGGGCAACTACGTGGGCATCGACGAACCCGCGCAGGAGCAGTACGGCAAGCTGATGAGCATCTCCGACGGGCTGATGTGGCGGTACTACGAGCTGCTCTCGCGGCGCTCGCTGCAGGAGCTCGCGACCCTGCGCCGGGAGCACCCCAAGAAGGCGAAGAGCGAGCTGGCGAAGGAGATCGTCGCCCGCTACCACGGCGCGGCCGCGGCGGAGGCGGCGGAGGAGCAGTTCGAGCTGATCCACAAGCGGCGCGAGGTGCCCGAGGAGGTGGAGGAGAAGGAGATCGCCCGCGAGGCCGGGGCGGAGTCGGTGCCCCTGGCGAAGACGCTGGCGTCCCTGGGGCTGGCTTCCTCGGGCTCGGAGGCGCGGCGGCTGATCGCGCAGGGAGGAGTGAGCGTCGAAGGGGAGCGGGTGGCGGACCCCAACGCGAAGCTTTCGCCCGGCGTGTACCTCTTGAAGGTGGGGAAGCGGAAGTTCACGCGGGTCACTGTGAGGTGAAGAAGCGCCGCCGGGGGCTTCTGCTCGCGGGGCTCGCCGCCGCGGTCCTGGCGCTGCCAGTGACAGGGGCTTGCATGCAGACCTCGATGATCTTTCCCGCCCCTGCCCAGGGCCGCCCGCCGGCGTATCCTGACAACCTCTTCCGCACGCCCGAGGCCGCCTTCCTCTACTTCCAGGGCAAGAAGGTGGTGGCCTACTTCCACGGCAACGGGGAGGACCTGGCCGACTCCATTCCCATGATCTCCCTGCTCCGCTCGCTGGGAATGGGCGTGCTGGCGGTGGAGTACCCGGGTTACGGGATCGCGGGCGGAAGGCCGTCGGAGAGGGGGGCGTACGCGGCGGCCGAAAGCGCGCTGGGCTGGCTGCGCGCCGAACGCGGCGTCGGGTCGGAGCGGGTCATCCTCCTCGGGCAATCGCTGGGAAGCGGCGTCGCCGCGGAGATGGCCAGGCGGGGGCTGGGGACGCGGCTGGTGCTCATCTCCCCGTTCACCTCCATTCCGGACATGGCCCGGCGGATCATCCCCTTCTTTCCCGCGCGTTTCGTCCGCCACCGGTTCGATACGCTCTCCAAGGCCCCCGCCATCTCCATGCCGGTGCTGGTCATCCACGGGACGGAGGACGAGGTGGTGCCCTTCTCCATGGGCGAACGGCTCTCGCACGCGTTTCCCCACGCGCAGCTCGTCGTGGTCCCCGAGGGACGGCACAACGACTTGTCCACCCTGCGGGCGGTGGAGGTCCGCGCCGCACTCTCGCCGTTCCTGAAGTTCTGATCGTCATGTTCAAGCGCGCCGCCCTGGTGGTCTTCCTCGGGCTCCTGGCGGCGGCGGCCGCCGAGCAGTGGTTCGAGGCGCGCGACCTGCGGCGCGTCGAAGCGGCCGGAACGTTCGCCCGGCTGGGCGCCTCGCGAGTCCGCTACCAGCTCCTCGGCAAGGAGCTGGCGGCCGCGCCCGTGGTCTTCGTCAACGGCATCGGCGGGAGCCTGGAGCAGTGGGACGAGGTGCAGCGCGAAGTCGCCGGGTTCGCCCCGGCGCTCGCCTGGGACCGCGGCGGCGCCGGCTTCAGCCGCTCCGCCGCGCACGACGGGATCGGACAAGCCGAGGAGCTCCGCGCCCTCCTCGACGCGCTCCATCTGGCCCGGCCGGCGGTGCTGGTGGGGTATTCGAGCGGCGCGCTGGTCGCCCGGATCTTCGCGGCCCGCTACCCGGAGCGGGTTGCGGGACTGCTGCTTCTCGAGCCGCGCGTGCCCCAGATCGAGCTCCGCCTCGGTTGGCCCAAGGCTACGCGCCGGTTCCTGCGGCCGATGGTGCGCGACACCCTGAGCTGCTTCTTCGGAGTTCGCCGGCTCCGCGACGCGTTCGGCGACGGCCCCCGGACGCCGCTGGAGCAGCGCGCCAGGGCCGTGCACGAGCGGTTCTGGCACTGGTGGGCGCTCGACCGCGAGACGTTCCTCGTGGCCGACACCGACCGGCAGGCCATGGCGGCGGGGATGAGCGAGCGGATTCCGCTGATCGTCCTCACCAGCGAATCGACCGGCGAGGATTCCTGGACCGAGGCCTACCAGGCCCTCTTGCGCGGGATCGCCAGCTCGTCGGTACGCGGGGAGGTGAGGATCCTTCCGCGATCCGCCGGGCACGAGCACCTCCTGCAGAGCCCGGTGACTCGCCGGGCCCTGGTGGGCGCCATCCGCGAGCTGTCGACGCGGTAGCTTCAGGCCCGCAGGAGCTTCCAGGCGATGGACCAGTTCCCCGTCTTCAGGGCGTGGACGATGTAGACCATCGCCAGCGGCTCCAGCAGCCGCGACTGCTCGATCCCGCCCAGGTCGATCACGTTCCAGCCGAAGTCGCGGACGATCTGCTCCACCTTCTTCTTCGCGGCCTCGTCGTTGCCGGCGATGAACATGTCGGGGGGCCCGCCGGGAAGCTCTGGATCGACCATCAGGGCGTTCGCCACCGTGTTGTAGACCTTGACGACTTTCGCTTCCGGCGCCCACTTCTGCACCCGCTCGCCGGCCGAGTCGTTGCCGTTCACCGCCAGGCGAGGCTTGCCGCTGGAGAAGTCCAGCGGATTGGTGGCGTCCATCACCACCTTGCCGGCGAGGTTCCTCGCCCCCGCCAGCTTGAGTGCGTTCTCGGTGCCCATCCAGTTGGTGGCGAGCACGGCCAGCTCGCCGAACCTCGCGGCCTCCTCGAAGGTGCCCACGCTCGCCTTGCCGCCCCCCTGCTTCGCCCAGGCGAGCGCCTTCTCGTTCCTGGCGTCGCGGCTGCCCATGCGGACCTCGTGCCCGCGGCTGAGGAAGCCCCGCCCCAGCGCCTTGCCTACGTCCCCGGTGCCCAGGATCGCCACCTTCATCGTCTTGCCTCCTTGTCGGCCAGTGGGCCCGTCCCGGGAGGGGGCGAGCCGTCGGACACGAGCACGATCTTGCCTGTCACGCCCCCCTTCCCGAGCATCTCCTGCGCCTGCCTTGCCTCGGCCAGGCGGAATCGATGCGCGATCAGCGGTTTGATCTTCTGCTGGCGGAGAAGCTCCAGCAGGGCGATCAGGTCCTGCCGGAACCATTCCGGCTTCCACCGCTTGAGCGTTTGGATGCTGTAGGGAATCACCCGTTTCCGGCCCGGGAGGATGAAGCCGCCGGCGATGTACAGGGCGAAGACGGCAGTCCCGCGGAAGCGCTGGCGGCGGCCTGGACGGCTGGAGGTCAAGCCCTCTCCGCGCAGCGAGGTGCTCAAGCCATAGCCGACGACCTTGCCGCCGGGACGGAGGGCCTTGCGGGACTGCCAGAGGTGCGAGCCCCCGATGGGGTCGAAGACGACGTCCACGCCGTCCTTGGTGAGGCGGCGGATCTCCACCAGGTCCCATCCAGGAGTAAAGGGCGCCAGGGGGGTCTCGGGATGGACGCCCTCGCGCGCGAGGATGTCGGGCAGGGAAACGCCGGCCGCCAGCACCCGGACCCGCGCCTCGCCCTTCTTCGGCTCGGGGCACTCCTCCTCGACCACCTGGATCGCGTCCGGACCGCCGTAGTGGGTGACGACGATGCGCGTGTGTTTCATGGCCGCCTCCTCGGGCGCGAAAAGGCGACGCCCCGCGGCGGGCTCGAAAGAGCGCCGCGGCGGGGCGTCAGGGAAAAATTCCGGCAGCGACCTACTCTCCCACACGGAGACCGTGCAGTACCATCGGCTCTGAAGGGCTTAACTTCCGTGTTCGGGATGGGAACGGGTGGGACCCCTTCGATAAAGCCACCGGAAACTTTGCATATGCGCAAGCGTGTCGTCGCGGGCGGCGTCCTGCGTGCCGCGCTCGACCCTGGTCTTTTCGATTCGGTAAAGCAGTTTCTGGAAGAGAAGAACGACCAAGCCGCACGAGCGATTAGTATCGGTCAGCTCAACGCCTTGCGGCGCTTACACCTCCGACCTATCGACGTCGTCGTCTTCGACGGCTCTTCAGGGGGTTGCCCCCGGGAAGCCTGGTCTTGAGGTCTGCTTCCCGCTTAGATGCTTTCAGCGGTTATCAGATCCGGACACTGCTACCCAGCGGTGCCACTGGCGTGACAACTGGTACACAGGCGGTCCGTCCAACCCGGTCCTCTCGTACTAAGGTCGGGACCTCTCAAGCCTCCTACGCCCACAGCAGATAGGGACCAAACTGTCTCACGACGTTTTGAACCCAGCTCGCGTACCGCTTTAATCGGCGAACAGCCGAACCCTTGGGACCTGCTCCAGCCCCAGGATGCGATGAGCCGACATCGAGGTGCCAAACCACGCCGTCGATGTGAACTCTTGGGCGTGATAAGCCTGTTATCCCCGGAGTACCTTTTATCCGTTGAGCGATGGCCCTTCCAT
>DATKAG010000164.1:0-5333 GCA_035498355.1 Myxococcales bacterium
GAGGCCCAGGCCCCCGAGACGCGCGCCCACGACGATCATCGCTAGGACGACCAGGAACTCGACCCAGACCATCGCTGTGGCCCTGCCTTCTTGGACCGATATCAGCGCGGGTCGCGGCCCCGGCAATGGACCATGTGCCTAGGGCGCGCCGGTAAATCCTGCGCGGGCAGGGAAGAACGCCGATCTCGCGCAGATGATGCGCGATCTCAGGGGGCCGGGTTCACCCGGGGCCCGGCCTGCAGAATCCCTTCGACCGGAGCCGCCGCCGCCTGCGGCGGCGTCTTCTCCCCCACCCCCGAAGAGACCCAGCTCTGCAAGAGGGTCGAGGCCACGGCCAGGATCACCGGCCCGACGAAGAGGCCGATGATCCCCAGCCAGAGCAGGCCGCCGATCACCCCGGGGAGGATGAGGAGGAGGGAGAGATCGGCGCCCCGCTTGATGAGCAGGGGCCGCAGCACGTTGTCCACCACCCCGGCCACCACGGTGAAGATCAAGAGGATGGTGGCCCGGACGGGCTCGTTCGTGGCGTAGAGCCAGATCACGCAGGGCACCAGGGCGAGGAACGGCCCCAGCTGGGCGATGCAGAGGAGGAAGACGACGGCGCTGAGGATCCCCGCGAAGGGGACCCGGGCGGCGAAGAGCCCGATCCCCGCGAGCAGCGTCTGCACGGCCGCGGTGACCACGATCCCCATGGCCACCGCGCGGATGGCCTTTCCCGCCAGCACCACGATGGAGTCGCCCCGCTCGTCCGCCAGCCTGCGGAAGAAGCGGCGCAGTTCCAGAGCCGCGCTCTCCCCCTTGGCGTAGAGGATGGCCGCGATGGCCACCGTGAGGAGGAAGTTGAGGATCATGCCCCCGAAGCTCCCCGCCTGCTCGGCGAACCAGCCCAGCGCCGTCCTCAGGTAAGGGGTGAGCTTCGCCGTCAGCTCCTGCGGCTCCAGGGCGGACCAGGAGAGCCACCTCGCGGTCAGCCGCTGGCCCACCACGGGCAGGCCGGTCACCCAGGCCGGCGGGGGCGGCAGGCGCCGGGTGGAGAAGTCGCGGGCCAGCTCCACGATGCGGTCGGACTGCTCGAGGATGGTGGAGACGGCCACGTAGAGGGGGACGAAGAGGAGGAGGAGGAGGATGAAAGTCATCACCGCCACCGCCCCGCCGCGGCGGCCTCCCAGCCGCCCCTGGAGCCGGATCATCAAGGGCCAGGTGGAGACCACGATCATGGACGCCCAGAGCAGGGCTGCGAGGAAGGGTTGCAGCACCCGCAGGCTGCCCCCGATCAAGAGGCCGATCCCCAGCACGGAGAGCGTGATGCGCGTGATGTCGCGGGCGGCTGGCAGCGTGGGGGTGTCCATGGCCCGATTGTACCTCCACGGGACCGGCGGAACCCGATGGCAAGCCTGTACAACCTTCGTCCAATTCCCCGCCGGCCGGGATCCGGGGGGAAGATGGTGCCATGGAGACGCAGGCTCCGGGGCCGCGCTGGAGGCGCCGTCTGGCCGCGGTGGTGTTCGTCATCGGCGCCCTGGCCGTGCTCTACACCTGGGCCACGCTCCACGTCTCGTACGACAAGGGCGAGCGGGTGGGCTACGTGCTGAAGTTCGCCCGCAGGGGCTGGGTCTGCAAGACCTGGGAGGGCGAGCTGGCCATGGCGAACGTGCCCGGCGTGACACCGGAGAAGTTCCACTTCAGCACCCGCGACGCGGCCATCGCCGCCCGGGTGAACACCATGCTGGGCAGCCGGGTGCGCATCCGCTACGTCCAACACAAGTTCGTCCCCTCCACGTGCTTCGGCGAGACGGAGTTCTTCATCACCGAGGCCCTGCCGATCGAACCGGTGAAGTAGCCTTTCCCGCAAAAGGAGCCCGTCATGCCGCTGCGCTCTGGATTCGGGGTTTCGCTGCTGCTCTCTTCGGCCCTCGCCGTCCCGCCGGCCTTCGCCCAGGGGCCGCAGGGGCATCCGGGCAACGCGCCCGCGGCCGCGCCGCCCAGCGCCTACCTCATCCCCATCGGCGCCACCATCACCCTGGAGCAGGCCAGGAAGGTGGCGGCCGCGGTGCAGGCGGAGGCGCACAAGAACCACTGGCTGATGGCCATCGCGGTGGTCGACCCGGCGGGGACGCTGGTCTATTACGAGAAGGCCGACAACACGCAGGACGGGAGCGCGAACGTGGCGCTCAACAAGGCCCGCTCCGCGGCGCTCTACAAGCGCCCCACCAAGGCCTTCCAGGACGGGCTGGAGAAAGGCGGGGTCAACCTGCGCATCCTCGCCCTGGAGGGAGCGGTTCCGGTGGAAGGCGGCCTGCCGCTGCTGGTGGACGGCAAGCTGGTGGGCGCGCTGGGCGTGTCGGGAGACCTGTCGGAGAACGACGGGAAGTGCGCCGCTGCCGGCGTGGCGGCGCTGGGGGCGCATCCGTAGGAGGGTGCCCCCAAGCCTTGTCCGTGAGTCTTCGCGGAGCGTGGCCGCGGAGGGGCTTTCCATGCGGTAGCCGCGTGATTCCCTGCAGCCGCGAACGGCTTCACGGGGCGATGAGTTCCTCGCGCACCACCCGACGGATCGCAGGTTGAGCGGGCGGACATGCGATCCGGCCCTCCCGCCCGCACTCCGGGGCCAAAGCCACGCAGAATGTCGCGGACGCAGTCCCCTCGCCGCTGCGCGGGGCATCCTGAGGCCCGCTTACGGACAGCCCCTCCCGCGCCAGCGATCCTGCCCGCTCCGCGACGGCTCTCCGTGACACCCTCCGCAGCTTCAGCGGACGCGAAGCTGGAATACGTGGTGTCCCCAGGGGGACAGGTCGAGATAAAGCCCCCGCGTCACCAGTTCGCCGCCGTCCCGGTCGTAGCTGGCGGCGCCGATCAGGTCCTTGAGCCGCACCGCGCGCCCGGAGAGATCGGCGAAGGGCAGCCGCACGTAGCACTGGGCCTGGTGGTCGGAGTAGTTGACGGCGACCAGCAGCCGCTGGCCATCGGGGGCTTGCCAGGAGAAGGCGAGGAAGTCGTCCCAGGTGGGGTTCGAATCCCAAGCCGGCGCGCATTGGAGCAAGCTCCACGCGCCGTCCCGCACAGCCGGCAGGCGGAGGACCTTTTGCAGGCGCGAATAGAGCTGCCGCAGCGAGGGATCGGCGGCTTCCCCCGGCGCCCGGACCAGGTGCGGTGAGACGCGCTTGGTCTTGCCCTCGAGCTGGCCCTGGTGGAAGAAGCGCAACCCCGGAGTGAGGAAGGCGATCACCGCGGCCGCCTGGTGCTTGCCGCGGGCGAAGGCGGCCGCGGAGCGGGGCTCGTCGTGGTTCTCCAAAAAGCGGGCGAGCCTGTCCTGGTAGTCGAGTCCGGCGGAGAGGTGCTCGCGCACCGGGCGGGCGCGGCCGTCGCGCAGGCGGTCGTAGAGCCTCTTGTCGTAGGCGTAGTCGAAGCCCTGCTGCATCATCGTCCACTCCAGGTCCCAGTAGACCTCCGCCAGGAAGGTGAAGCGCGGGAATCGCTCCCGCACCCGCGCGATGGCCTGCGGCCAGAACGGCGCCGTCTTCCGGCCCCAGGTCCGCTCGAAGACCTCGGGGAGCACCAGCATGGCCATGTCGCAGCGCGCGCCGTCGCACTGGCCGGCGATGCGCAGGAGCTCGCCGGCCATCGCCGCCCGCGTGGCCGGGTTGCCGTAGTCGAGCTGGAGCGTGTCCGGCCAGCCGGGAAAGTACGGGTCGCGCCCGTGCGCCAGCACCCGATCGCCGCCCCTTCCCTTCACCCAGGCGTAGTCGCGCGGGGCGCGCGTCAGGTCCAGCTCACTCCCTGCCACGTAGTACTCGGGGTGCTCCTCCACCCAGGGGTGATCGAGCGCGGTGTGGTTGGGGACGAAGTCCAGCATCAGGCGCAGCCCGCGCTGGCGCAGGCGCTCGCGCAGCCGGGCCAGCGCGGCGTCCCCGCCCAGGCCGGGATGGACGGTATAGCCACAGATGGCGAACCCCGATCCGCCGATGTCCTCTTCGCGCAGGTCGGGCAGCGTCCGGAGGAACTCCCGCCGCCATTCCGGGTTCGCGCGCGAGACCGCCCTCCCCGCTTCTCCTGTCCGCCAGACGCTGAGGAGCCAGATCCAGTCGAATCCCATGCCCGCCAGGCGGTCCAGCTCCTCGCCCGGCACGTCGTCGAGCGTCGCCAGCCGGCCGCGGCCCCGGGCCAGCCCGTTGAGCCAGACGCGAGTGTTCACCTGGTAGAGCGAGGGGTAGCGCGGCCGCGCGGGCATCTCAGGGATGCGCGGGGCGCCGGCCGCCCTGGCCGATCTTGCCGGTGGGCGGGCGGTCGACCTCGGTGATCGCGGCCGCCTTGCCCAGCTCGAGGACCTGATCGGCGGTGGTGGTGGCGAAGAGGTGCATGCCGCGGGCGACGAGGCCCGTCCACCCCGTCTGGTGGCTGGCGCCCAGCCCGGCGCCGTTGTCGCCGTGGAAGTATTCGTAGAAGAGGAGGAGGTCGCGCCAGTGCGGGTCCTCCTGGAACTTCCTCGTCCCCCCGTAGAGCGGCCGGCGGCCCTGGGCGTCCTTGAGGAAGATGCTCGCCAGCCGGCGGGCGATCTCCTCCGCCACCTGGTAGAGGTTCATGCGCCGGCCCGAGCCGGTGGGGCACTCCACCGTGAAGTCGTTGCCGTAGTAGGCGTGGTACTGCAGGAGCGCGCGGATGATCAGCCCGTTGACCGGCATCCACACCGGCCCCCGCCAGTTGGAGTTTCCCCCGAACATGCCGCTGTCCGACTCGGCGGGCAGGTAACCGACGCGGAACTCGTCGCCGGCTACCTTCAGGACATAGGGATGCTCCGCGTGGTAGCGGGAGATGGAGCGGATCCCGTGGGGGCTGAGGAACTCGCTCTCGTCCAGCATCTTGGCCAGCACTCGCCGGAGCCGCCCCTCGTCGAGCACCGACGCCAGCCGCCGGCCGGCGCACCCCGGCCGGGCCGGGTCGTGGATGGACGCCCGCAGCTCCGGGCGGGCGGCGATGAAATCCTGGAAGCGCGCGCGCACCTCGGGATGCCGCTTCATCAGCTCCCCGTCGAACTCCGTAACGGCGCAAAGGGGCAGGAGACCCACCATGGACCGCACCTTGAGGCGCCGGGCGCGCCCGTCCGGCATGCGGAGCACGTCGTAGAAGAAGCCGTCCTCCTCGTCCCACATCCCCACGTCGTTTCCCGAGCGCATCATCGCCGAGGCGATCCAGAGGAAGTGCTGGACGAACTTGAGCACCATCTCCATGTACGCCGGGCGGTGCATGGCCAGCTCGACGGCGATCTCCAGCATGCTCTGGGCGAAGAGCGCCATCCAGGCGGTGCCGTCGGCCTGCTCCAGGTACCCGCCGGTCGGCAG
>DATKAG010000165.1:0-3119 GCA_035498355.1 Myxococcales bacterium
CTCCCCGGCGCGGATCTTGTGGAAGCGGACCGTGCAGCCGTCCCCGTCGTAGGAGAGGATGACGTTGAAGCGGCCCTGGTAGCGGGAGAGCGCGCCCGACACCTCGCGCGCGGTGATCAGGCCCGCGGTGAGCAGCAGCAACGGGCAGGAGCGCACCAGGCGCGGCTCGAGCATGGATTCCATGCGCAGCCGGTTGGCGCTGCACTCCAGGCTGGTCTGGTCGGGAAAGTCGCCCGGGCTGAGGTGCGGCTTGTCGAGGAAGGCGCGGAAGAGGAAGCAACCGCCCGCCTCGACGATGTTCACGTCGGGGCCGCGGGCGGGGACCACCGCCTCGACCGCGCGGCTGCGCAGGTCTTCCAGGTAGCCCCCCATGCGGCGGTTCAGCTTCACCGAGGGGAGCATAGGACGCCTGCGCCCCGGCGCGCACGAAAATCAGGTTGGCACCCAGCGCGGCCTCTGCGCGCCCTCCACCCGGCCGCGCAGCCTTTCTTGCGGGCGGAAGCGGCTCTTGTAGCGGAGCGAGACGCAACCCTCCACGCAGTAGCCGAGGTACAGGTGCGCGAGGTTGCGGTGCCGGGCGTACTCGATGGCCCGGAGCACGTTGCAGGTCCCCAGCGACAGGTGGGCCAGATCGGGCTCGTAGTAGCAATAGACGGCGGAAAGCGCCTTGGGAGTCTCGTCGGCGATGCCGATGGCGATCAGGTCGTCGCCGTCCCAGTAGGAGAACTCGCGGGCGGCGATGTGGGGGAAGCAGAACTGCATGGCATAGGACTCCATCCCGATGCGGTCCGGCTTCCAGCCCCGCTCCACTTCCCGGCTGGCGTGCCAGCGCCGGTAGAGCCTGAGGCGGGCGTCGTCCGCCTGCGGCTCGCCCACCTCGGTGCGCACGTGCGCCGCGCGCTTGAGCACCCGCTTCAGGTTGGGCGAGGGCTGGAAAGTGGCCACCGGGACGCGCACCGACACGCACTCGTCACATCCGGCGCAGACCGGGCGGAAATACACCGGCCCGAACCTTCGCCAACCCCGCTCCAGAAGCTCGTCCAGCTCGGCCGCCGTCACCCCCGTCATCAGCATCGTCTCGGTGGTGGAGCGGAGCCCGTCGAGATATGGGCAGGGCTCGGGACCGGCGATGCGGTGCTGCAGCAGGCGCACCTTCCTATTCTAGCAGCTACAATTTCTTCGATGGGCCTATTGCAATGAATCTCCTCTTGCTCCGGTCCGACGAGATACTGCCCGACGGAACCGCGCGCCTGCGAGGGCGAAGGCTCTTGCACGCGCGCGAAGTGCTCCGTCTTGCCCCAGGCGACGCGCTGCGCGCGGGAGTCCTCGGCGGCCTCCTGGGCACGGCCGAGGTGCTGCGGCTGGACGGCGAAGAGATGGTGCTGCGCCCCTCCTTGACCGAGCCGCCCCCGCCGCGGCCCGGCGTCGATCTCTTGCTGGCCCTTCCCCGGCCCAAGGCGCTGCGCAAGGTGCTCCCCGCCGCCGCCTCGCTGGGAGTGGACCGCCTGGTCCTGGTCAACGCCGCGCGGGTGGAGAAGAGCTACTTCGACTCGAAGACCCTGGAGGCGGAGGCGATGCGGGACCTGCTGGTCCTCGGGCTGGAGCAGGCGCGCGACACGCGGCCGCCCGAGGTGCTGCTGCGCCAGCGCTTCCGCCCCTTCGTGGAGGACGAGGTGGAGGGGCTCTGGCCGGGCGCCTCGCGCCTTCTGGCGCACCCGGGCGCGGGTGCGCCGCCGCCCCGCACCGCCGGCCGGAGGGTGATCGCCATCGGCCCCGAAGGAGGGTGGGTGCCGTTCGAGCTCGAGCTGCTCGGCCGCCAGGGATTCTCGCCCTTCAGCTTCGGCCCCAGGACGCTGCGGGTGGAGGTTGCCCTCCCCTACGCTCTCGGCTTCACGGCGCGGTGAGGCGGTCGAGGATCAGCCCGTGGAACGAGGAGCCGCCGCTGAAGCGCCATCCCAGGTGCGCGGAGCAGCCGGAGCAGACGGAGATCTGCCAGGCGCAGCCGGGAAACCAGCTCCAGTAGACGGAAGGCTCCGAGATCTCGGCGCACCCCGCCGCCTCCTTGAATCCGGCGATCTCGTACTCCACCCCTTCGGGATTGACGAATACGCGCGTCGGGGACCCGTCCAGGGGAACCCGGTCGCGGTCGCTCGCCACCGCCGCGCCGCAGCGCGCGCAGCGCCAGACCTGCTCGAAGCCCGTGCGGGTGGCGCCGCCGGCCTGCTGGGCATCCTCGCGGAGCACGAGCCGATTGTAAGAAAGCGCGTAGCGGCGCGGTAAGCTCCCGCCCCGAGAGGCGCGTCATTGCGCCGGGAGCACTACCGCGCCGCACGCGGATGCAACGCGTCGATCCCTGAGCAAGGAGCGTGCCTCGCCTGCTCCGCTCTGGAAGGGCGGTGGCGGGCTGCAGGAGCTTCGCCCGGGGCGAGAAGAAGGCGCACGAGTTGCGTCCGGCGCCGCGTCATGTCACGGATTCCGGGTGCTCGAACGGCTCTTCCAGCTCCGCGCGCGGGGCACCACGCCGGCGCGGGAGATCCGCGGCGCCTTCGCCACCTTTCTCACGATGGCGTACATCCTCTTCGCCAACCCGGCCATCCTCTCGGCGGCCGGGATGCCCCGCGAGCCGGTGATCGCCGCCACCGCGGCGGCCAGCGCCCTCTGCTCGCTCCTGATGGGCCTGGGCGCCAACTTCCCCATCGCCCTGGCCCCGGGCATGGGCCTGAACGCGGTGATCGCCTACCAGGTCGCGCCCGCCGCCGGCTCCTGGCGGACGGCGATGGGCCTGGTGGTGCTGGACGGCTTGACCATGCTGGTCCTGGTGCTGATCGGCCTGCGCGAGGCGCTGATGCGGGCCATCCCCCGCGACCTGCGCCGCGCCATCGGCGTGGGGATCGGCCTCTTCATCGCCTTCATCGGGCTGGTCAATGCCCGGGTGGTGATCGTCCCTCCCGGCACCGTGCAGGCCCTGGTGGCGGGAGCGAGCTCCGGGCTGCCCCCGGTGGGCTTCGGCACCCTGCGCGATCCGCAGACCGCCATCGCCCTGGCCGGGCTGCTGGTGATCTCCGCCCTGCTCGCCCGCAAGGTGCGGGGCGCCATCCTCATCGGCATCGCCTTCGGCA
>DATKAG010000166.1:0-4331 GCA_035498355.1 Myxococcales bacterium
TGGGGCGAGCCGCTGATCGAAGTGCGCGCGTGCCGGGGGCCGCAGTGGAGCTTCTTCGCCAGCCCCGAGGATTTCTTCGACCGCGAGTACCGCGTCTCGCCCGACAGCGACCGCCGCGGCCTCCGCCTGCGCGGCCCGGCGCTGGCCCTGGAACGCCGGGCGGACATCCCGCCCGAGGGGACCGCGCCCGGTGCCGTGCAGGTCCCCGGCGACGGCATGCCCATCGTCCTCGGCCCCGACCGGCCGGTGACCGGCGGATACGCCAAGATCGCCACCGTGCTGCCCGCGGACTTCCCCCTGCTGGCGCAAGCGCGCCCGGGCACGGCGGTCCGTTTCGTGGAGGCCTTCAGGAGCGCGCTTCGCCCGCCATGAAGGGGCCGGTCACCTCGAAGGGCCTGCCCGCGTTCACCTTCCAGGCTTCGTAGAGGCCGAAGAGGATGATGGCGATCCCCATCAGGTTGTCGATTCCCCCGAGGAACGGCAGCGCGAGCGAGAAGAGGAAGAGCATCCCCAGCGCCTTGAAGAAGCGGCCCGGCGAAGGGGGGCGCGCCGGCGCCTCGGCGACGGGCGTGGCAGCCCCGATCCGGACGGAGCCGGAAGGCGGCGCCGCCGAGGGAGCCGCGGCCTTCTCTTCCTGCTTCCGCGCCGCCGAGATCACCCGCGGCACGTAGGTGGCGCAGATCGACGCGTAGCAGAGGAACATCGCCAGGACCTGGTACCGCCATCCGCCCCGGGCGCCCGACCCGAAGCGCACCGCGAAACCCACCAGCAGCCCGAGGAGGATGCTGGCCAGCCCGAACTCCTTCCCCGTCGCCTCGGCGATCGCGTAGTAGGCGCCGGCGCCCAGCGCCGCGGCCAAGAACCCCAGTGCCCCGCCGCGCAGCAGCCCCGGCAGGTGGGAGGCATTGCGGGCGGATACCGCCTTGTCCTTGCAATCGTCGCACGCGGGGCCGCCGTTCACCTCGAACCAGGTGGAGAGCGTGGTTCCGCAGCCGCTGCATCGGGCTTGCTGCGGAGCCGCCGGAGCGGAAGCCGATTCGTCCATGAGCGGCGACGCTACCACGCGCGGGGTCCGGCTTCGAAGAAGGAGCGCCTTCGGGATTGTCGCGGAATGTGCGCCCTGGTGGGGGGGTCGATGGCTCGTCCCGGATTGTGCAAGGATTGGGAAATGGACCTGAACGCGGACCTCGGCGAGGGAATGGAAGACGGGCCCATCCTCCCCTTCCTCACTTCGGCAAACATCGCTTGCGGGGTGCACGCGGGCGGACCGCTGATCATGGATCGCACCGTCTCCCTGGCGCTCTCCCGCCGGGTGCAGGTGGGAGCGCATCCCGGATACGCGGACCGGGAGAACTTCGGCCGCTCGGCGGTGGAGCTGCCGCTCGACGAGGTCCGGGCGCTGGTGCTCTACCAGGTGGGGGCCCTGGACGCGTTCGTGCGCGCCCACGGCGGCCGGCTGGCGCACGTCAAGCCGCACGGCGCCCTCTACAACCGGGCGGCGCGCGACGTGGCCCTGGCCACCGCCATCGCCGAGGCGGTGCGCGCGTACGGGGGCGATCTGATCCTCGTCGGCCTGGCCGGGTCGGTGCAGCTCGGCGCCGCCCGCCTTCTCGGGCTGCGCGCCGCCGGCGAGGCGTTCGCTGACCGCCGCTACCTGCCCGACGGGACCTTGATGCCCCGCTCCCAGGCGGGGGCGGTGCTGAGCGATCCGAAGGAGGCCGCCGAGCAGGCCTCGATGATCGTGCGCGAGGGCTGCGCCGTGGCCTCCGACGGATCGCGGGTCCAGATCCACGCCGACACCGTCTGCCTGCACGGGGACACGGCAGGGGCGGCGAAGATCGCCCGGGCCGTGCGCGACCGGCTGGAAAGCGACGGCGTCCCCCTCTCCCCCCTCTAGAGCAGGCCGCCCCGCAGCGCCCATGACCATCCGCTCCCACCTGCTGCTCCTGGCCCTGGCGGCGGTCCTGCCCGTCCTCTCCTTCGCCCTCTTCGCCTCCATCCTCCTCGTGCAGCACGACCGGGAGACGCAGCGGGCGGGGGCCCTGGACCGCGCCCGGGCGATGCTGACGGCGGTGGACACCGAGCTGCGCGGATCGGTGGCCACCCTGCAGGCGATGTCGGCCTCCCGCTCCCTGCGGCGCGACGATCTTCCCGGGTTCCGCGACGCGGCCGGACGGGTCCTGGCCACGCAGCCGACCTGGCTGAACGTGGCCCTCTCCCTCCCCTCGGGGAAGCAGGTCCTCAACCTGGCCGCCCCGGCCGACGCGGAACTGGGCGCCGCGGCGGATCCGGAGAACCTGGAACGGGTGGTCCGGCAGAAGGCGCCCTCCATCGGCTACGTCGTCACCGACAATCTCCTCCATGCGCCCGCGATCCCCGTGCGCGTGCCGGTGGTGCGCGAAGAGCAGGTGGTCTACGTGCTCACGGCCCTGGTGCGGCCGGAGGCCTTCGCGGAGCTGATCAGCCAGCAGCACCTTCCCGAGGGCTGGGTGAGCGGCGTCGTGGACGGCAAGCGGCGCTTCGTGGCCCGCATTCCCCGGAAGGAGCCGGGCGAGCTCTCCTCCGAGAACTTCCGCGCCGCCCTGCAGCGGGGCGGCGAAGGCTGGTACCGGGGGCGCACGGTGGAGGGGGCGGACACCTTCACCGCCTACAAGACCTCCTCCTTCAGCGGCTGGAGCATCGGCCTCGCCGTCCCCACCGCCACGGTGGACGCCGGCGCGCAGCGCAGCGCCTGGCTGACGGCGGTGGGCGTGCTCCTCTCCATGGGCCTGGCCTTCGCCGGCATCGTCATCATCGGCCGGAGGATCGCCGCGCCCATCCGTTCCCTGGCCTACGGGGCGCACTCGGTGGGCGGGGGAGGAGAGTTGCGGCTGCAGGCCCCGGAGCGGGTGCGCGAAGTGGCCGAGGTGGCCGCCGCGCTGCGCGAAGCCGCGGCGGCGGTGCGCGAGCGCCAGCAACTGCTGGAGCGGGAGAAGGAGGCGCTGGAGGCCGCCGACAAGGCGAAGAACGAGTTCCTCGCCATGCTCAGCCACGAGCTGCGCAACCCGCTGGCGGCGATGAACTCCGCCGCCCACCTGCTCAAGGCGGTGGACCCGGGCCATCCCGCCGCTCCCCGGGCCCGCGACGTGATCGAGCGGCAGACCCGGCTGATGACCCGGCTGATCGAGGACCTGCTGGACGTCACCCGCATCACCATGGGCAAGGCCAGCCTGGAGCGGCGCCCGCTCGACCTGGCCGAGGTGGTCTCGGCGGTGGTGGAAAGCTGGCGCGGCTCCGGCCGGCTTTCGGGCCACGCGGTCGCGGTGCACGCCTCGCCGGTATGGGTGAACGGCGACCGGGCGCGCCTCGAGCAGATCCTCTCCAACCTCCTGGACAACGCGCTGAAGTTCACCCCCGCCGGGCGGAAGATCGAGGTGTCGGTGCGGCGCGCGGATGGCGCCGCGGTGCTCAGCGTCCAGGACCAGGGCGATGGGATCGCGCCCGAGCTCCTGGAGCGCGCCTTCGACCTCTTCGTCCAGGGCCAGCACGGGATCGACCGGGGCAAGGGCGGCATGGGCATCGGCCTGGCCATGGTCAAGCGGCTGGCGGAGATGCACGGCGGTGCGGCGGCCATCTCCAGCGGCGGACCCGGCCAAGGGACTACCGTCACCGTGCAGCTTCCCGCCCTGGAGCGGGCCGCCGCCCAGCCCGCTCCGCCGGCCGCGCCCGCGGGAGGGTCGCGGCGGATCCTGATCATCGAGGACAACGACGACGCCCGGGAGATGCTGCGCGAGTCGCTCTCCCTCAGCGGCCACGAGGTGAGGGACGCGCGCGACGGCAAGAGCGGGCTGGCCCTCGCCGCCCAGAGCGCCCCGGAGGTGGCCCTGATCGACATCGGCCTGCCCGACATGGACGGGTACGAGGTGGCCCGCCGCCTGCGCTCCTCGCTGGACGGCGGCGTCGTGCTGGTGGCCCTCACCGGCTACGGCCAGGTGGAGGACGTGCGCCGCTCGGCGGAGGCGGGGTTCGACGCGCACCTGACCAAGCCGGTGGACAGCGACCGGCTGCTGGCCACCATCGCGGGGCTGGCCTTCGCCCGGCCCCCGGGGCCGCAACCGGAGCCGCGGTAATCCGTCATCCCCGCCGGGCCCTGGCGGCGCTAGAATGAGCGGCGATGCAGGTGGAGCTGCTCTACGGTCGAGGCCATCTCCCCGTTTCCCTGCCGGAAACCGTGCAGGTGACCGTCGTCCGCAAGCCGCTCATGCCTGCCCTGCCCGACCCGGACCGCGCCTTTCGCGATTCCCTGAAGGACCCGGTCGGGGCACGCCCGCTCCTGGAAGAGGCGCGGGGCA
>DATKAG010000167.1:0-3784 GCA_035498355.1 Myxococcales bacterium
CATCGGGAACGAGGATTTCCTCGACCTGGGCGGCCGCGATGGTCACCTGTGCGACCGCGGGCCCCACGGCGAAGGCGTTGGCGGTGGTGGTATTCGTCCAAACGGTGCCGCCGTCGGGATTGAGGGCATAGAGATCCCCGATCGCGCTCGCCAGGTAGATCCGCGCCGTCGTCGCATCGCCCGCGCCGATGGCCGGAGTTCCCGGCGACCCCACCACCGGCCCCGAGACGTCGAGGGTGAACCCCCAGTGCATCGCCGGCTGGTCGGCGGCGAGCGAATAGACGGTGTTTGCGCTCCCTCCGTCCATGGTGACGATCACATCGGTGTCGGGGTGCACCGCCAGGCCGGAAACGGCGGCGCCGGCCAGCGTCATCTGCCAGAGCAGCCGGGTGGTGCGGGCCGTGGTGGTGCTCGGCCCGGACTTCGGCGACGCTGTCCCGCCGAACGCGGTGGAGGTGTCCTGGGCGTCGATGGTGAACCGGAAATCGCCGGCGGGGATCGCGCCCACCGTGCTCCCCGCGTCGAAGGTGGAAGCGCCGGTGTGGAAGGGCACGCCCGCGTCGTTCAGGGTCACGCTCAGCGAGAACGGGCAGCTCGTGCTTCCGGGAGTGCACCCGAGCGAGCGGGTAGCGCCAGCAGCGACACCCCCGTCCAGCTCGATGCCGTCCACGTGCAGGGTCGCCGAGCCCACGCCGCTGATGTCCGTGATCGTCCCCGACACGTGCACGGTGTCGCTGTACACGAAGGTGGCGCCGGTCCAGCCCGTGTTGGGGACCGCCGCCGGATACGTCACCCCGCCCCCGTCGGGCACGTCCTTGTAGATCTGGACGGAAGCGTCGGGGGGCGCGTCGTCGATCTTCGAGCTCCCGGCCACCTGCCGGGAATGGCCCAGGCCGTCCTGCGCCGCCACCTGGAACGCGTAAGCTCCCTCCACCCCGGCCGGCGCGTCCTTCGGGTCCAGCGGGAAGAAGTACTGGCCGCCGTCCACGCTCGAGGGCGTCACCGTCTTTCCCGCGGAGAGGAGCCGGGGCGATACCACGCCGGTGGTATCGGTGATGATGGCGGAGACCACGATCGGCACCGCGCCGCCGTCGGGCAGGGTGCGGGCGTAAGCCAGCGGGTCGGCCGTCACCGAGATGCTGGGCGGCTGGTCGTCGAAGAAGACCTGCTGGCTGGGGCTGGTCGAGGAATGACCGGTCGCGCTGGAGGCGGAGATGGCGAACGACAGCGGAGTCCCGTCCGCCGGTCCCGCCGCTCGTGGCAGCGCGAAGGTAAAGGCGTCGGAGGCCCCCGCCGTGCCCGGGATGCAGGTCCCCCCGTCCACCTTCAGACAGACGGTGGCCGGATCCACCGAGGCGCCCGCGCGGCTGGTGACGGTCGCCGAGACCGCCAGCGGCGCGCCGGCCGTGTCGAAGAAGAGGCCGCCGTCGGGAGCGGTGAAGCCCGGCGCCGTGGTGACCTGGACGTTGGTGATCTGCGGCGAGTCCGTTTCCACGCAGACCTTGTTCGCGCCGTCGCAGATGGCGTTGGCGGAGCAGTCGGTGTCGCTGCCGCACGAGCCCAGGTTCGAGGTCGGGCAGCCGGCGGCGAGCGATCCGAAGAGGAGGAGGGCGAAGGTGGCGCGCATTTGGTCAGAAGGCGAAAGTGAGGGCCGCGCCCGCCGCCAGCAGGACGCCGGAGGCGATGAACAGCGCGTTGGCGGTGTGCGCCTTGGAGTTGCCGGAGTTCAGGGTGTCGAGGTCCGCCGGCTTCCAGGCGTCTCCGTTGGCGTGGTAGGCGGACTCGGCCGCGTCGATGTCGGACTTGCTCTTCAGGCCGAAGTAAGCGCCGGCGGCGAGCGCCACCACCGCCGCCCCCCCCGCCACGTACCCCGCGGTCTTCGTCCAGGTGCGCTTCTCCTGGGGCAAAGGGGCCGCGCTCACCGCGGCCGCGGGCGCGGCGCGGGTGGCCGCGATGGTCACCGGCGGGCTGCTCTCGATGAGCACGGGCAGCGCCCGGGAAGAGTCCTTGCCTCCCTCGCGCACGCGCAGGGCGTGCACGCCCACCGTCAAGGTGCGCTTCTCGCCGGAGCGCACCGGCTGGCCGTCGATGGCCAGATCGATCCCCGGCTCCGCCACCACCAGCGCGTCTCCCGTGCACCCCGCGATCACCATCAGCTTGCAGGCCAGCGCCTCCGCCCAGGCGGTCACCTGCGCGGGATCGGCGGCGATGAACCCCTGCTCCGCCTCGCCGATCTGCTTCTTCCCCTTCACGTCCAAGAGGCGCACCCGCAACAGCCCGCTCTCGTATCCGGCGACCAGCACCCGGTCCACCTTCCGCGCCGCCCCCGCCGTCACCCAGCAGGCCTGGTCCGGGCAGGGGTCCGGCGCCTGCAGGAGCGACGTCTCCGCCACCCCGGGAGCCCTCCGCGCCACCGCGCGCAGGCCTTCTCCCACTCCCACCGCATCGCCGCCCGGGATCGCCCCCTGCACCAGCACGCCCACGCTCGCGGCCGTCTTGGAAGGAGTGAGCGGGGCCAGAGGAGGAAGGCTGAGCGGCGGCTCGGCCTGCTTCTCCTCCTTCGCCGGCGCCTTCTTCTTCTTGTTCTTCTGCAGCCAGGGCGCGTCCTTCGGCACCAGCGGCTCGAGCGAGGGCGGCTCGGCCTGCTGCCCGAGCGCGGGAAGCGCGAGGGCCAGGGCCAGCGCGCACATGGACCGGGGTTTCATCCGCAAGGCTCCTGTCAGGAACCATCAATGCTACCTCTACCCGCTCCCGGCGTCGCGCCCCCCCGATGTGGCTTTTTTCCGCAGATGAGGCTACACGCGCTCGATGCGCGTCTTCCGGCCCGATTACCTCTTTTCCGGGGGGTCCCTGCTGGCCGGCGCGGCCCTCGCCATTCGCGACGGTGCCGTGGTCTCGGTAGGGGAGGCGCCGGCGGGGGCCGAGGTGGTCGAGATGCGGGGGCAGGCCCTGCTCCCCGGCCTGGTGGCGGCCCACAGCCACGCCTTCCAGCGCGCCATCCGGGGAAGGACGGAGCACCGCAACCATCCCCGCGACGACTTCTGGAGCTGGCGGGAAGCGATGTACGCGGCGGCCGAGCGGCTCTCGCCCGAGGACCTCTTCGCGGTCTCCAAGTTCTGCTTCCTGGAGATGGCGCGGGCGGGAGTGACGGCGGTGGGCGAGTTCCACTACCTGCACCGCGACCGCTCGGGAAAGCCGTACGCCGATCCCAACGAGCTCGACCTGGCGGTGGCCCGGGCGGCGCAGGAGGCCGGGCTGCGGATCGTGCTCTTGCGCGTGGCCTATGCCCGCAGCGGCTTTCGCGTCCCCGAGAACGCGCGGCAGAGGCGCTTCATCGAGGGCTCCGCCGACGAATACCTCAAGGCCCTCGACGCCCTCTCCGGCAAGGTGCGGGTGGGGGCGGCGCCGCACAGCGTCCGCGCCTGCCCCGGGGAATGGATCCGCGACATCGCCCAGGAAGCCTTCCGCCGGGGCTGGCCCTTGCACCTGCACGTCGCCGAGCAGCGGGCGGAGGTGGAGCAGTGCAAGGCGGAGCACGGGACCACTCCCGCGCAGGTCCTCCTGCGCCTGGGAGCGCTGCGCGAGCAGACCACCGCCGTGCACGCGGTCCACCTCAGCGAGGAAGACGTCCGCGCCCTGGGCGCGGCGAAGGCCAGCGTCTGCGCCTGCCCTACCACCGAGCGCAACCTGGGCGACGGGGTGGTGCGGGCGGACCTCTTGCTCGCCGCCGGGGTCCGGCTCTGCGTGGGCAGCGACTCCGAGGTGCAGCTCTCGCCCCTGGAGG
>DATKAG010000168.1:0-2318 GCA_035498355.1 Myxococcales bacterium
CCTCCAGGGCTACCAGGCGGCGCTGCGCCGGAGCTACTTCCCGGGGAGGAGCGGAGACGTGCTCTTCCTTCTCCGGCCCTTCGCCGTGCTCATCGAGCACGACAGCGGGACGAGCCACGGCGTCCCCTTCGCCTACGACGCCCAGGTTCCGGTGGTGCTCTTCGGACGCGGGGTCCGGGCGGGGACCTACCCCCAGAGCATCCAGACCACCGACGTGGCGCCCACCGCGGCCATCCTGATGGAAATGGGCGGACTGGCCGCAGCCGAGGGCGTGCCGCGGAGCGAGGCCATCTCGCTCGTGCGCTGACCGCCGGCGCGCCCGGTCACTCCGTGCGCCGCACCTCGAAGGAGAGGTCCATCGCCCGCGCCGAGTGGGTGAGCGCCCCCAGAGAGACGAAGTCCACCCCCAGCGCGGCCAGCCGGGGCAGCCGCTCCACGGTCACCCCGCCGGAGACCTCGAGCTGCACCCGGCCCTTGGCCAGGCGCACCGCCTCCGCCACCTGGGCGTCGTCCATGTTGTCCAGGAGGACGACGTCTGCTCCCCCGCCGATGGCTTCCTCCAGCTGCTGGAGCGACGTCACCTCGACCTCCACCTTGACCAGGCGTGGTGCTCCGGCACGCGCGCGCCGCAGCGCCTCGCGGACGTCGCCCCCCACCGCGGCCAGGTGGTTGTCCTTGATCAGGACTCCATCGAAGAGCCCGAAGCGATGATTGTCCGCCCCGCCGGCGCGCACCGCCTGCTTGGACAGGGCGCGCATCCCCGGCGCCGTCTTGCGCGTGTCCAGCACCCGGGTCCGGGTGCCGCGGACGGCGTCCGCCGCCTGGGCGGCGAGGGTGGCGATGCCGCACGTCCTCTGGATGAGATTGAGCGCGGTGCGCTCGCCGACGAGCAGGGTGCGGAGGGCGGCCGACACCTCGGCCACCACCATCCCCGCCGAGACGCGCGCTCCGTCGGCGAGGCGCAGCTCCACCACCGCCGCGGGCTCGAGCCTTTGGAAGACCCGGGCGAAGGCCGCCCCGCCGGCGAGGACCATCGCCTCCTTGGCCAGGAGCTCGCCTCGCCCCTGCATGGAGGCGGGGACGAGGGCCAGGGTGGTGACGTCCCCGGCTGCGCCGAGATCCTCGTCGAGGGCGAGGTCGATCAGCCGGTCGAGGGCATCCATCCCGGGACGGGCGTTCCGGCCCGCGGGCGCTAGCGGCGCCCGCGCCGGGCCCGGCGTGCGGTGCGACGGGCGCCGCGCTTGACTCGGCGTGCGATGCGACGCACCCCGCGCTTCGCCCTGCGGACGGTGCGACGGGCGGTGCGCTTGGCCGTCCTCGCTCCGCGCTTCGCCCTGCGCGCGGTGCGCTTTGTCTTGCGCGCGGTGCGCTTCGCCTTGCGCGCGGTGCGCCTCGCCTTGCGCTTCGCCTTCCTCTTCGCGGGCGCCTTCTTGGCGGCCGGCGGCCTGGGCGCGGGTGGCGGAGCGCTCATCGGCATCGGCTCGCTCGGGATGCCGAACATTCCGCTCGATGGCGTGGGCGGTGTGGCTTGGGACATCTCCTCCGGCGTCTTTTCGGACATCGTTCCCTCCGGCTCGATCCGATTGAGGTTTTGCTGCACCTTCGTCTTGCGTTGCTCGAGCTCCGCGACCCGAGCGCGGTCCTTCTCCACAACCTCCGTCGGTGCTCTGGCGACGAAGCTCGGATTGTCCAGCTTTCTCCTCAGTCCTTCCACATCCGTCTGGATGCGGGCAAGCTCCTTGCGCAGCCTCGCACGTTCCTCGTCCAGATCCAGCAGTCCGGCCAGGGGAACGAAGATTTGAAGGCCCTCCCCCACCCAGGTGGCGGACTGCGGCGGCTGGGGTCCTGGCCCCTCGACGTGGAGGGAGGACAGCCCGGCCAGGGGGAGGGCGTAGCCGGACAGGCGGCGGAGGGACTCCCGCAGCGCCGAACGGTCGGTCTGGACCACCGCCCGGAATCGGGCGGCCGGGGAGAGGTTGCTCTCGCCCCGGATGGTGCGCACCGCCTCGATGACGGTGAGGATGGGAGCCATCTCGGCCTCGGCTGCCGCATCGCGCCATCGCCCGGTGTCCCGCGGGAAGGCGGCCGTGGCGAGGAAGTCCCCCGGGGCCACCCCCGGCAGCCGGTGCCAGAGCTCCTCGGTGAGGAAGGGCATGAAGGGGTGGAGGAGCCGGAGCAGCTGGTCCAGCACCTGCACCAGCACCGCCCGCGTCGTCTCGCGCGCCGCCCCGTCGCGTCCCTGGAGCGGCGCCTTGGCCAGCTCGATGTACCAGTCGCAGAACGTGTGCCAGGTGAACTGGTAGAGCGTCCCGGCGGCG
>DATKAG010000169.1:0-3204 GCA_035498355.1 Myxococcales bacterium
CGGTGCCGCACGGCCGGGGAGACTTCACCTTGATCGTGAAGGGGAGCGGGCCTGCGCTACTCTGCCGGCGATGAGACTCCGCCCGGCGGTCCTCGCCTGCTCCCTGGCCCTGGCGTCCCCTCTCCTGGCTGCGCGCGCAGACGAGATCGACAGCTACCTGGAGCCGCGACTGCGCAGCCTCCACATCCCCGGCGCCACGCTGGCGGTGGTGCGCGAGGGGCGGATCGTCAAGGTCCGCGGCTACGGGCTTGCGAATCTGGAGCTGGGTGTGCCCGCCGGCGAGCGCACGGTCTACGAGCTCGGCTCCACCACCAAGCAGTTCACGGCGGCGGCCGTCCTCCTCCTGGTGGAGGAGGGGAAGATCGGGCTGGACGATCCGCTGGCCAGGTTCTTCCCCCGGGTCCCGCAGGCGTGGCACGGCATCACCGTCCGCCACCTGCTCACGCACACCTCCGGCATCCAGGACCACGTGGCGGTGCCGGGTTACCTGAAGGTGTTCCGGACGGACCTCTTCTTCGAGACCACCCCGGGGCTCGACGAGCTGGTCGGGCTGTTCTTCAAGCTCCCGCTGGAGTTCCAGCCCGGAGAGACCTGGGCCTACGACAACACCGGCTACATCCTCCTCGGCCGCCTGATCGAGAAGGCCAGCGGCCGGCCCTACTGGGCGTTCCTCGAGGAGCGAATCTTCCGGCCGCTGGGCATGACCGCAACCCGCAGCACCGACCCGCAGCCGCTCGTGCCCGGGCGGGCAGCGGGCTACGAATGGGTGGCCGGGGCCTTCCAGAACCGCGCGGTCCTCCTCCCCGGCATCGCCTTCTCCGCCGGCGCCCTCCTCTCCACCGTCGGCGACCTCGCGCGCTGGGACGCGGCGCTCTACGGGGAGAAGCTCTTGCGGCGATCGAGCCGGGAGCAGATGTGGGCGCCGGCCCGGGCCGCCGACGGGTCGCCGCTCTCCTTCGACTACGGGTTCGGCTGGTTCCTGGACAGCTACCACGGCCATCGCCTCGTCCAGCACAGCGGCGGCACGCCGGGGTTCTCATCGGCTTTCTACCGCTTCCCCGACGACAAGCTGACCATCGCGCTGCTCACCAACCACGGCGACCGCGTGCTGGACCACCTGGTCGTCGACATCGCGGGAATCGTCGAGCCTTCGCTCCGGCGCCCGGAAGGCAAGCCCGATCCCGCCCCCCAGACCACCCTGCTGGTGAAGGGCTTGCTCTCGGACCTGCTCCGGGGCAAGCCCGACCTGGCCCGCTTCACCGGGCCCATGCGCATCTTCCTCCGCACCACCGTGGGCAAGGCCCTCTGGGCCTGGCTCGCCTCGCTCGGAGAGCTGCGGTCGGTGGCGTATTCCGAGGAGGAGAGGGGACCCTCTGGCCGCGTCCTCCGCTACCGGGTGGTCCTCGGCGAGGACCCCTGCTGGTTCACGGTGGTCCTCGCCGGGGACGGGCGGATCGCGCAGATCCGCTGGTGGTGAGGCTACTTCGCCACCGCGTACGGCCTCATCATCTCGTTGTCCTCGTGATCGAGGATGTGGCAGTGGAAGGTGTACCCCGGGCCCCCCGGGTTGCCGGCGAAGTCGTCGCGGTCGCCGATCACGATGGTGGGGTCGAACGGGTACTTGTTCTGCCCCGCCGCCACCCCGTTGCGCGGCACGTCCTGCGGCGCCCAGCGGACGATGATGCGGGTGACGAACCCCGGCGGCATCAGCACCGTGTCCTTCCAGCCCGCCTCGTTGTGTGGATGGGGTGCGCGTCCTCGGTGGTGTTGCCGATCTCCCAGATCTCCGTCGAGCCCGCCCGGGGAAGCTCGGTGAGGTAGTTGTCCACCACCAGCGTGCTGTCGGCGATGGGCATGGGGGTGGTCATCATCGTGCTCTCCTTCAGGCCGCTCCAGCGGGTGTCGTTGAGCAGCACTTCCAGCGGCCCGCCGTCGCCCTCAGGGCAGCGGTACGGGCGCCGACCAGAGCTCGGCGATCGCCCGCGGCAGCGAGTGCCGCACGTTGTCGACCTGGCCCTGCGAGACGTGCCGGTCGATCACCCGGAAGACCGCCCGGGCGACGCGCCGCGCATCGAGCCTCCCGTGGGGCATCCCCTTCTCGATGGCCTCGAGGAAGCTCTCTTGCGAGCGCAGGCGCGGGCGCTTGCCGCCCGGATGCCAGCCCTCGAAGAACAGCCCGCGGATCGCGGTCGGCAGCTGGGCGGCGAGGTGCGCCGTCTCCTCGACGGTCAGGCGGTCGCGGAGCGCGTGCAGACCCGCGCGCAGCGCCAGGCAGGCGCGCTGCTCGTCGTCGATCCCCAGTTCCTTGCGAAGGTCGTTGATCCACACCTCCGACTTCGCCATCTCGAAGACGCTCATCGCACCCTCCTTCCCGCCCCCAAGGCCGTGCAATCGCGGTTCCGCGCCCGGTCCTTTCAATTCGGGAGGGATGGCGCTTCTCTTCGCGCGGCGAGTTCCACCTTTGCACCGGCAGGCGTGCCGCCGCGCAAAACGTGCCGCGTCGGGGAAGCCTGGCCTGGCGGCAACAGGAGGGCCAGCGGCACGGAGTTCGCAGTCCGGAGAGCGCCATGGCGAGCCCATTCCGCAGCCCGGACGAGTTCAAGGAGGCGTTCGAGCACGTCTTCACCCTGATGAACGAGCAGCCGCAGGTGGGACGCGCCCTGCGCGATGCGCACGCCCCGCACCGCTTCGTCATCACCGACCTGGGCCTGGAGCTCAACGTCGACGCCGAGGCCGCCGCGGCGGAGAAGGAAGGCCGGTTCCTGCGCTGGGTGTGGGGCTCGCCCCCCTGGAGGCCGGCGATCACGCTGAAGATGTCCAGCGAGACCGCGAACAGGTTCTTCCAGGGCAAGGAGAACGTGGCGCTGGCGGTCGCGCTCGGCCGGGTGAAGCTCTCCGGGCCGCTGCTCACCATCCTCAAGCTGGCTCCCGTGACCACGCCGATCCATCCCCTCTACCGGCGCTGGCTGAAGGACAGCGGCCGCGGCCACCTCGTCGTCTGACCTTCCCCCCGCGCGCGCTCAGGCTGGACCGGGAAGGAGCAGCGCGCCGGCGAAGAGGCCGTAGCGCCGGTCGCCGTCCAGGCCCAGGATCACCCAGCCCACCTTCGCTCCCGCGAGCTGGTGCGGGCCGGGGCCACACTCCGGCGTGAGGAGGAAGGAGAGCATCCGCCGCGCGCGGAGGGTCTCGATCCCCAGCGCCTCG
>DATKAG010000170.1:0-12362 GCA_035498355.1 Myxococcales bacterium
TCATCAGCCGCAGCGCCTTCCGGTAGCCTTCCGGGCGAGGCATCCCGAAGCTGCGCAGGATGTTCTCCTTGGTGGAGCGGCCCTTCTGCTGGCCGATCACCATCACCGGCTCGCCGTCGAAGCGGGCCAGGCCGCCGATCAGCGCCTGGTCGTCGCCATAAGAACGGTCCCCGTGCAGCTCCATCCACTCGGTGAAGAGGCGCCGGACGTAGTCCAGCGTGTAGGGGCGGTTGGGGTGCCGGGAGAGCTGCACCACCTGCCAGCGGGAGAGCTCGTTGAAGATCTCCTGCTGCAGGCGCGCGCAGCGCTTCTCCAGCCGCCGGATCTCGCCGTCCAGGCTGCCCACGCTCCCCGGGGCGGTGCCGGTGGCCGCGTGCCGCTTGAGCTCCGCCAGCTTGGTTTCCAGCTCCAGCAGCGGCTTCTCGAAATCCAGCGCGTAGGTGGCGGTAGCCATTCTCTTCCTTCACTCCCCTCCCGCGGGGGCGCCCTCGTACCATCGCGCCGCCAGCCGGCAAAGGCGCAGCGCGTCGAATGGCCACTCCAGCGGCGCCCCGGCGTCCTTCGCGAACCAGGTCCGCTGCCTCTTCGCGTACCGCCAGGTGCGGGACCGGGTCCGCTCCTCGGCCAGCTTCCAATCGCCGGTGCGCAGCGCCTCGGCGCACTCGCCGTAGCCGATGATCTTCAGCGCCTTGGCCGCGCCCCGCGAAAGGAGCCATTCGCTCTCCCGGCGCAGCGCCCCTTCCGCGAACATCCTCCGGGTGCGGGCCTCGATGCGCTCGCGCAACAGCTCGCGCGGCGGATCGAGGAACCAGATCAGCGCCCGGTAGCGGAGGGCGGCGAAGCGGTGCTCGCGCTGCAGCTCGCTCAGGGGCTTGCCCGAGAGCGCGTGCACCTCCAGCGCCCGCTCGATGCGCACCTGGTCGTTGGGCAGGATGCGCGCCGCCGCTTCCGCGTCCACCTCTGCCAGCCGCGCGTGCAGGGCCGGGGCGCCCAGCCTCTCCAGCTCCAGGCGCAGGGCCGCGCGGAACTGCGGGGAGGCGCCGGGAGCGTCGAGCAGGCCGTGCAAGAGCGCGCGGATCCAGAGGCCCGTCCCGCCCGCGACGATCGCGGGCTTCCCCCGGCGCGCGATGTCCTCGAGGGCCGCGTCGGCGAGCTGGACGAAGCGGGCGGCGTCGAGCTGCTCCTCGGGGTCCGCCACGTCCAGCAGGTGATGGCGCGCCCGCGCCTGCTCCTCAAGGGTGGGTTTGGCGGTGCCCGCGTCCAGCCCGCGATAGCACTGCTGGGAGTCTGCCGAGACGATCTCCGCCCCCAGCCTCTCCGCCAGCTCGACGGCCAGCGCCGTCTTCCCCGAGGCCGTCGGACCGCAGATGACCAGCAGGCGGCGCACTCAGGCGTTCTCGATCCCGGAGTCCGGGCCCAGCCGCAGCCCGTCGCCGCGGCGCAACGTCCCCCGCAGGCGGATGCGATCGCCCCGGCGCAGCCCATCGAAGGCCGCGTTCGCCGCGCCGGCGTCGCGGTCCAGCCTGACCAGCGGCAGCCGCTCCTCCTCGCCGCAGACCCAGACGCGCTTCTTTCCCTTCTCCTCGGGCGGGACGCCAACCACCCGCCAGAGATGGGGAGGATTTCGCGGCGCCTCGCGGGAAAGGATCAGCGGTGCGAAGGAGAGCATCTCGTCCGCCCGCAGCCCGGTGGCGCCGGCGAGCTGGCGGAACCAGCGGGGCGGCGTCCAGCGCACCTCGGCCGTGCACCAGTCCCTGGGCGAGACCAGCGCCGGGCAGGGCCGCTGCATCAGGCAGGGGGCCCAGGCGAACCACCCTTCGCCGAGGAGCGCGTCGCGCAGGCGCAATAGCGCGCGTCCCGTCTCCCTTAGCGCCGGCTCCACGATCACCACCAACCCGGTCAGCTTGCGCACGAGCTCCAAGGGATCGTCCAGCTCCGAGAGGACGTTCGCCGCCAGGGTGAGATCGAAAGGACCGGGCGGCATCTCCCGGGTCGTGGCCGCGATCCCCAGCGCGCGCGCCTCCGCCAGCGCCGCCTCGGAAGCGTCGTGGCAGACCGCCTCCCCGCCCAGCAGATCGAGCGCCGCCAGCGCGGCCGGCGCGGGCCCCGAGCCCACGTCGAGGAGGCGCGGGGCGGCCGGCGCGGGGACCATCCGCAGCGCCGCCTGCGTCCTGGCGTACGTCTGCGGCCACCACCAGAGCAGGTAGGCTCCCAGCATCTCGCCGGAGTAGGTGGAAGGGCGGGCGAGGCGGCGTTCCCCGACCAGACCCTCGTGCAGCTCGATCACGGCGCGCGCCGCCGGCCGCACCTCGGCGGGCGCCAGCTCCAGCCGGGGGCCTCCGGGCAAGCGGAGCAGGGCCCGCGCCCGGCGCAGCAAGGCTTCCGCGCGATCCTCGAAGGTCACTCTTGCGAGGATAACCCCAGCTCGCGCAGCGCCGCGCGCAGATCGGCCGGCAGAGGGGCCAGGCAGTCGACGCGAACGCCGGTGATGGGATGGGCGAAGGCGAGCCGCCGCGCGTGCAGGCCTTGCCGCCCGAGCGCTGCCGCCGCCCGCCGGACGGCCTCGGGCGCGCCGGGGCCCTCGCGCCGGGTGCCGCCGTAGAGCGCGTCGCAGAACAGCGGCCATCCCTGGTCGGCCAGGTGGGCCCGGATCTGGTGGGTGCGGCCGGTGAAAAGCTCCACGTCGAGGAAGGCGGCGCCCTCCGCACGGGAGAGGACGGTGAAGCGGGTGAGGGCGCGCTTGCCTTCCTTCACCTTGGAGGAGAAACGCTTGCGGTGCACCGGGTGGCGGCCGTAGGGCGTGTCCAGCTCCAGGCTCGCCGGAGGCGCGCCGTGCACCAGCGCCCGGTAGCGCTTCTCCACGTCGCGCGCCTTGAAGGCCCGCTGCAGCCCCCGCAGCGCCTCCTCCGTCTTCGCCACGGCCAGGCAACCCGAGGTGTCCTTGTCCAGGCGGTGCACGATGCCGGGGCGCAGCTCTCCCCCGACGCCGCGCAGGTCGCCCACCTGGTGCAAAAGGCCATGGACCACCGTCGCTCCCTCGCCGCCCGCCCCGGGATGGACCACCAACCCCGCCGGCTTGTCGATCACGATCAGGTGCGGGTCGTCGTAGAGCACCGGCAGATCGAGCTTCACCGGGTCCAGCCGGGCGGGGACGGCCAACGGCAGCTGGAGGCGGACCTGCGCGCCGGGCCGGGGGCGATCCGCGGCCAAGGCGGGCTGGCCGTCGACTTCCACCAGCCCCTTCCGGATGAGTTGCTGCGCGCGGGCGCGGGAGAGATCTGGGAAGCGGGCCGCAATCAGCTTGTCCAGCCGCTCGCCCGATCCCTCCACCGCGAAGGCGCGCTCTTCCCCGATGGCAGGCGGCGCGGCCTGCCGCGCGCGCTCGCGCTGGCCGCGCGAAGGGCGCCCCCGGGGAGTCACCAGATCTTCGACTTGATGTGTCCCTTGCGCGCGAGGATCACGTCGACCAGCGCCCGGTCGTAGAAGTTGGAGCTGCCGCGGATCTTCGCGTCCACCCGGCTCTCGTAGTGAGCCCGCCCCTCGGCGATCTCCTCCTCCAGGACGGAGAAGAAGGTGTCGTTCTCGATCCCTTCCTTGATCTTTGCCTCGTTGTAGAGCGAGAGGTCGGAGGCGATGGCGCGGGCGAGGCGGTTGGCGGCCTCGGGGGTGTCGATCAGGGCGGGCATGGGGGAAATGTACTCTTACAGGTCGTTTTCCTGAAGTTCCGTGTTCCAGTAGGCCAGGTCGGTGAGGGAGAGGAAGGGCAGCCACTGCTGGTAGAACGCTCCCGTCCGTGGCGGCCCGCGGAAGAAGGGCGTCCAGCGCGGCCGGGACGGGTGGCGGAGCAGCCGCATGTGCGCTTCTTCCGGCGTCCGCCCACCCTTGCGGAGGTTGCAGGCCACGCAGGAGCAGACCACGTTCTCCCAGCTGGTCACCCCTCCCCGGCTGCGGGGGATGACGTGGTCGAGGTTCAGCTCGGCCCGGGGCGGCTTGCGCCCGCAGTACTGGCAGGTGTTGCGGTCGCGGGCGTAGATGTTCAGGCGGCTGAAGCGGACCCGGGCCCTCGGCAGGTGATCGTAGGCCTGTAGAAGGATCACCCGGGGAACGCGGATGCGCTTGCGGGTGGTCCCGATCGACTCCTCGTGGATCGCCGCCGACAGCTCCGCCCAGCTCTCGAAATCGAACGTCTGGTACTGCTCGTCCACCGCCTTGGCGGCCCCGCGGTACAAGAGGATCAGGGCCCGGCGCACGGAAGTGACGTGCACGGGCTGGTAGAGGCGGTTGAGGACCAGCACGCTCGTCGAGAGCACCTACACCTCCGTGTCCAGCGGGTCGCCGGCGACCGATTCGCCGGGATCCCGTAAAAGCCGTGGCTCGGCGCCGCCTTCGGCGGCACCCCCTAGTCTATCCGCTTTCCCCGCGGTTGCACGAGCGCTTGCCTTGCCCACCGCCAGGGCCAGCTCCGCGGTGTCCGTCACACAACGGACATCCAGCACCACGCGCCCGTCGCGCAGCAGCGCCAGCACCGGCGGATCGCCCTCCCGGAGCGCGTCGAGCAGCGCCCGGGCATCCCCTTCCAGCGCCACGCCCGCCCCCGGAAGGCGAGCCTGCGGGAGCGACCCGCCGCCCACCCGCCCCTCGCACTCCACCACGCTGCAGGCAATGCCCTTCTCCTGCAGCTGGAGGGCGAGGCGGGTGGCGCGCTGCCGCAGCTCGGCGGGCGGCGCCTGGATGGCCCGGAGCGCGGGGAGCTCGGCCGCGCGCCCGTCGCGGTAGAGGCGCAGCGTCGCTTCCAGCGCGGCCAGGAGCATCCGGTCGGCGCGCAGCGCCCGGCTCAGGGGATGCTTGCGGCATCTCTCCACCGGGTCCCTCCGCCCCAGCATGATGCCCGCCTGCGGCCCGCCCAGGAGCTTGTCGCCCGAGATCATCACCAGATCCGCTCCCTCGCCCAGGCTCTGCGAGGCGGTGGTTTCGCCCAGCGCGGGATCGAGCGCGCCGCTTCCCAGGTCGTGGAGGAGGAGCGCCTTCTTCTCCCTGGCCAGCGCGGCCAGGTCTGCGACCCCGGGCGTCTGGGTGAAGCCCACCAGGGCGAAGTTCGAGCGGTGCACCCGGAGGATCAGCGCGCCGGGATTGGCCTCCAGCGCGGCCGCGTAGTCGGAGATGCGGGTGCGGTTCGTGGTGCCCACCTCCACCAGCCGGCAGCCCGACTGGGCGAGGATCTCGGGGACCCGGAAACCGCCCCCGATCTCCACCAGCTCTCCCCGGCTGACCACCGCCACGCCGCCCTTCCCCAGCGCCGCGAGCGCGAGCATCGTCGCCCCGGCGCAGTTGTTCACCACGTGCGCCGCCTCCGCCGCGAACAGCTCGCACAGGAGCGGCTCGAGGTGGGCGCTGCGATGTCCCCGGCGCCCGGTGGCCAGGTCCAGTTCCAGGTTGGAATAGCCCCCGGCGACCGACGCCACCTGGGCGACGGCCTCCGGGTGCAGCGGGGCCCGCCCCAGGTTGGTGTGCAGCACCACCCCGCTGGCGTTGATCACCGGACGCAGCCGGGGCGCGGCCTGTAAAAGCCCCAGCTCTTCCACCCGGGCGTCGGGCACGGGCTCCCCGGCGATCCCCGCTCCCGAGCGCAGCTTCTCGCGCGCCTCCGCGATCGCGGCCCGCACCGCCGCCTTGGTCGCCGCCCTTCCCACCCGCGCGGACAGGGCCCGGACCGCGGGGCGGGCCAGCACCTCGTCGACGGACGGCAAGTCGCGCAGGCGTTCCTTCACATCCTGGAGGATAGAACAGAATCCTGGCCGCGACAGGTAAATGGCGGTGGCACGCGGCCGCAGATCATGCAAGCTCCCCGCATGCGAGTCGCCAGCCTGGCCCTCCTCTGCGCCGCCTGCGCCACTTCCCGCGGCGGGGAGATCTCCGCGCAGGACCGGCAATTCCACCAGGACGCGCTGGTGGTGGACGCCCACTGCGACATCGCCGAGGCGATCCTGCTGGAGGGCTACGACCTGCTCTCCCGGCACGACGACCACCACGTCGACCTCCCCCGGCTGCAGGAGGGCGGGATCGACGCGGAGATCTTCTCCATCTTCGTCCACCCGGAGTCGGTGGACCTGACCCAGTTCTTCCCCACCGCCCTGCGCGAGATCGAGCTCCTGCAGAAGGCGGCCCGGGCCAGCGGCGGGGCCCTGCAGGTGGCCCGCAACGCGGACGAGGTGCGCGACAACGCGGACAAGGGCGTCACCTCCATGCTCCTCTCGCTCGAGGGCGGACACCTGCTCTTGCCGGGCACCGAGGAGGAGCAGCTGGCCCACCTCAAGGCGTTCGCCGACCGCGGGGTGCGCTCGCTGGCGCTCTCCTGGTCCGCCTCCAGCCCGCTGGGCGGGTCCACCGCCGACGACCAGGGACGGGGCCTGACACCCCTGGGGCGGCGGGTGCTGGCGCAGATGGAGCGGCTGGGGATCGTCGCCGACCTCTCGCACGGAAGCGACGCGCTCTTCTGGGACGTGATGAAGGCCGCGGGCAAACCGATCCTGCTCACGCACTCGGCTTCCCGGGCGCTCTCCAACCACCCGCGCAACGCCAGCGACGAGATGCTCCAGGCCCTCGCCCGCAACGGCGGCGCCGCCTGCGTCGACTTCTCCCCCACCTTCCTCGACGACCGCTTCCGCCGCGCCACGCAGGAACTGTTGAAGACGACCAAGGGCCTGCGCAACGCGGAGAAGACGGCCCTCTACCGGAAGGAGAAGCTGCCCGAGGTGCCGCTCTCCCGGCTGGTCGAGCACATCGAGCACATGCGGCAGGTGGCCGGCATCGACCACGTTTGTCTGGGCAGCGACTTCGACGGCGCGCCGCTGATGCCCGCCGGGCTGGAGGACGCTTCCAGGCTGCCGGCGCTCACCGCCGCGCTCCGCGCCCGCGGCTGGACCGCGGAAGATCTGAAGAAGCTGCTGGGAGAAAACCTCTTGCGGGTGCTGGCAGCGAGCGAAGGGCGCTGAGTCAGCGCGCCGCCAGCGTCTGCCCCAGGGCGGGCGTGTGCCCGTTGGAGTAGAGGAACTGGTAGGCGGCGAAGCTGCGCAGGCAGCGCTTCACGTAGCCGCGCGTCTCGTCCAGCGGGATCTCCTCCACGAAGGCGTCCAGCGGGAGCGTGCCGCGCGCCTTCAGCCAGCCGGAGACCGCGCCCGGGCCGGCGTTGTACGAGGCGAGCGCCAGGGCCGGGTGCTGGAAGCGGGCGTAGAGCTCGCCCAGGTACGTCCCTCCCAGGCGGATGTTCACCTCGGGGTCCAGCAGGCGCCCGGCGCTGAAGCCGTTCAGCTTCAGCTTGCGGGCCACCATCCGCGCGGTGGCGGGCATGAGCTGGGTGAGGCCCAGGGCGCCGGTGGGCGAGAGGGCGCGGGGATCGAGGGCGCTCTCCTCGCGGAGCACCGCCTGCAGCAGGTCCGGGGGAATGGCGGCGGTCTCGGAGACGTGCTCGATCTGCTCGCGGAACGCCAGCGGGTAGGCCAGCGCCGCCGCGCGCCGCGCCAGCGCCGAGCCGGGTTTGCGCAACAGGCTGCGCAGCTCGATGCGCACCACCGCGTGGGCGTTGCGCAGGTCGCCGGCCCGCGAGTAGAGCTCGGCCACCAGGGTGAGCGGCTCGTAGCCGGCCTCTCCCGCCGAGCGCGCCGGCGAGCGGTCGATGGCGCTGATCTCCTTCGCCGCCTCGTTCTTCAGGCCCAGGCGCAGGAGCTCGATGGCGGCGAGCAGGTGCGGATCGCGCGCCAGCGTCCCGGCGTGCAGCGCCGGCGGGGGCGGGCTCTGCAGCAGCCGATCCCGGGCCAGCTCGACGGCGCGGGCCCGGTCGGGGTCCAGCTCCACCAGCCGGCCGTGGGCGAGCAGGCCGTAGTAGGTGAGCGGCCTTCCCTCGACCAGCCAGATCAAGTCGGTGCGCGCCGTCTCCCGCGCGGAGGCGCGGGCCGCGTCGGTCTCTCCCGCCTGCGGCTCGAGGAGCACCCGGGCCCGCCAGTAGCGCGCGCGCTCCTCCTCGTAGCCGTCGGACTCTGGGCCCGCCGCGAGCTGATCGAGCCAGCGCAAGCCCTGGCGCGGCCTCCCGTCCGTCCACTGCGCCCAGAAGAGGCGGAAGAGCGCGTCGGCGCGCAGGTCGCTGTCGGGGTGGTGATCGACCAGGTCGTCGAGCAGCGCGCGCTCCTTCTCCGGGTCGGAAGCGCGCCGGGCCGCGATCGCCTCGTAATAGAGCGCGTCGTCCGCCAGCGGCGACTCGGGATACTTGCGCGCCAGCGCCTCCCAGAGCGGGCCGGCGGTGGGCTTGTTGGAGACGGTCTCGATCTGGGCGAGGACGAAGAGCGCCCGGGAGCGGGTCTCGGCCTCGGAGCAGCGGAGCACCACCTGGGCCAGGGCCGCCCGCGCACGCCCGTATTCCCGCTCCTTGCGCAGCGCCCGGCCCTGGTCGAGCCTCACCCGGCAAGCGAGCGGATCGGCCGGCTCGGCCGGCGTCGCCTCCACCTCCTGGGGCGTGGGCTGGTGCTGCTGGGGAAGCGCGCCCAGGGCCAGGAGCGCGGCCTTGAGGTAGCCGCTGGCGCTCCGGTCCCCGGGGCAGCCGCCGTTGCACAGGGAGGGAACGCGGATGTGGGAGAGCTGCTCCAAGGCATCGCGGTTGCGGTGGGCGTCCAGCAGGATCTCCGCCCGTCGCAGGAGAAGGGAGGAGGAGATGGAGCTGCCGGGCCCCAGCTGGCCCTCGCGCTCCCGCGCGGAATCGGCGGCGGCGGAGAGCGGGTGCTCGACCCACCCCGACCGCCAGTGGGCGCGCGCCTTCTCCCTGGCCCCCGCGGCGAGCTGGGCGTCGCCGGCGATCAGGTGCGCGGCGGCCACGTCCGCCCGGACCTGGCCCGCGAAGATGGGCTGGAGGATGTCCTCCACCCGGGCGGCGGTGCGCGGCCCCGCCTCCAGGCGCTGCATCGTCTGCCGCGCCCGCTCCAGCAGCACCTGGTCCGCCTCCACGTAGCGCAGGGAGACCTGGGCGAAGAGCCGCTCGGCCGCCGCCCCGTTGCCCTGGTCGACGGCACAGAGCGCGGCCAGGTGGAGGGCCCGATCCGCCAGCGGCCCGCCTTCCAGCGCCAGCTCCTCGAACAGCGCCCGCGCCGGCCGGGGCTGCTCGTCCGCCCGCAGCGCCATCGCGCGCAGCCACTTGACCGGCGAGTCCACGGGCTTGCGGGGCAGGCGCCGGAGCGCGTTGGCCGGCCGGCCCGCCTGCAGCTCGCCCAGCGCCGCCTGCAGGGTGGGCTCGGTGAAGTAGAGAGCGAGCTGCGGCTCGCCGATGGCCGGCCCGAACTCCGCGGCGGCCGCGTCCGGATCGGGGAGCGGCGGATCGACCGGCTTCGCGGCGAGGCAAAGCGCCAGGATCGCGGTGAGATTGGCAAAACGGAGGATCATCGAGGGGCTCGGCTGCTCACCTGCAATCTGGCATTGAGTGGCACTCCCGTCCAGTCGCCAAACCGCCGCGGGGACGGCCGTCATTCCGGGGACTTCCCCGGCCGCCCAGCGTGTTACGCTCCCCATCCGTGGATGCCAGGACCCAGAGCGCGTTGCTTGCGGCCATCGTCTGCACGGCCCTGGCGCTGGCCATGCTGCTCCGGCAGGGGCGCACCCGGCTCTGGACGGCGTTCGCGGTCCTCAACCTCGCCCTGCTCGCCTACCAGATCGGCGACTTCCTCTACGGCATCTTCGGCTCCGAGCGCCCTTGGCCCCTGCGCCTGACCTTGGCCGCCGCGGGCTTCATCCCCGTGGCCGTCCTCGGATTCATCGTTGAATTCCAAGGGGAATCCGCGGGGCGCGTGCTCGGGCTGCGCAGGGTCGCCACCGCCACCGCCCTGGCCACCGTGGCGGTGGCGCTCTCGCCTCTGGCGCTGGTGCCCGCCGCGCGGGTGGCGGCCTCCAGCGTGGTCTTCGTCCAGCTCACCGCCGCGGTCAGCCTGCTCTACGCGCGCATGCGAAGGGCCGCCTCCCGCACCGAGCGCGCCCGGCTCTTCTATCTCTGGGTGGGAGCCGCGCTCTGCGTCGGCCTGACCTTCGGCGAGCTGCTCATCCGCCTGGCCGGCTGGCCGCCGCCGCCCTTCGCCAACGTGGCGATGACCATCTACCTGTACTTCCTCTCCCAGACCATCCAGCGGCACCGCCTGCTGGACCTGAACGAGCTGTTGGGAAAGATCGTGGTGCTGGCCAGCGTCGGCGTGGTGCTCACGCTCATCTACGGCGTGCTGGTGCGCTGGACGGGGTCCACCGGCCTCTTCCTCTTCAACACCATGGTCGCCTCCTTCGTCATCCTCATCCTCTTCGAGCCGCTCAAGACCAAGGTGGAGGAGAAGGTCCTCTCCATCTTCTTCGCCGAGCGCTTCCAGTTCGTGCAGGCGCTCTCCGCGCTCCGCCAGCGGATGGCCGGGATCATCGACGTCCGCGAGCTGGCCCAGGTGGTGCTGGACGGGTTCTACGAGACCCGCCGGGTGACGCACGCCTCCATCTACCTCCTGGCCGACGACGGCCTCGGGTTCCGCCGCCTCGACTTCCGTGGCCCCGCTCCCACCCCGTACATCGACGCCGCCACCGTGCGGGCGCTGGTGCAGAGCGCGCGGTCGGGGCAGAAGGCCCAGCTGGTGGAGCTGGTGGAGCGCCGCCTGGCCGAGCTGCGACAGCTGTTGCCCGAGTCGGAGACCGAGTCGGGCACGCTGGCGGACGAGCGCACCCGCCTCTCGGAGATCGGGGCGGCGATGGCGGCAATGCGCGCCGGCCTCACCCTTCCCCTGGTCGCCTCGCAGCGGGTGGTGGGCTTCCTCTGCGTGCTCGACGACCGCGTGCCGGAGGCGTTCGCCTCCGACGAGCTGGCCGCCATGCTGGACGTGGGCGAGCAGGCGGCCATCACCATCGAGAACAGCCGCCTCTACGAGCGGATGAAGGAGCGCGACCGCCTGGCGGCGCTGGGCGAGATGGCCGCGGGCCTGGCGCACGAGATCCGCAACCCGCTGGGCGCCATCAAGGGCGCGGCCCAGTACCTGGACCCGGCGCAGCTGCAGGGCGGGGACGGGGAGATCCTCCAGATCATCGTCGAGGAGGTGAACCGGCTGGACGGGGTGGTCCGGCAGTTCCTCGACTACTCCCGGCCGTTCCCCAACGCCGCCTCGGGGAAGTTCCAGAACACCGACCTCAACGACGTGATCTGGAAGACCATGAAGCTGATCGAGAGCAGCTTCCCGGCCAACGTGGTGCTGGAGCTGGATCTCACCCCGGGGCTGCCGCCCATCCACGGCGACGGCGAGCAGCTCAAGCAGGTGTTCATCAACCTGGCGCTCAACGCCGTGCAGGCCATGCCCGACGGCGGGCGGCTGACGGTGCGCACCCGCCGTCCCCACGCGCCGGTGGAGCTGGGCCTCTCGGAGAGCACCCCGCGCTACTCGGCCGACCAGGTGGAGGTGCGCTTCGCGGACACCGGCGCCGGCATTCCCGAGGAGGCGCTGGACCGCATCTTCATCCCCTTCTACACCACCAAGACCAAGGGGACCGGCCTGGGCCTGGCCATCTCCCAGCGCATCATCAAGGGCCACGGCGGCACCATCGAGGTGCAGAGCCGGGTGGGGGAGGGGACCGAGTTCATCCTCCGCTTCCCTTCCGCCGCCGCCCTGGACACCGCGGGCCGGCTGGGCATGGTCCAGACCCCGCTCGCCGTCGAGCCGGCCCCAGCGCCGAAGAAGGTTCCTGCCTAGGAATCCTGATCCAGGATGAACCAGCCGCGGCGCTGCGCTTCAGCGGCGAGGGGAGAGCCGGCGCGCGGGGCAACCGCCACCGCCACCTCGGCGGCCTCGAGCAAGGGAAGGTCGCCCTGGTACGAGTCGCCGCAGGCCAAGGCGATGCGGCCGGCCTTCCGGGCCGCCGCGACCTTTCCCGCGGCGTAGGTGAGGGGCTGCAGGACCTCGGAAGTGAAGCGGCCGCCGCTTGTCTCCACCTCGATCCCGCGGCAGGCTTCGGGCGCGAACCCGGCCAGGGGCGCGGCGGCGAGGACGATGGGGAGCGCGCTGGCGGAGACCAGCAAGGGCGTGAGGCCGGCGGCGCGGCACTGCGCGGCCAGCTCCAAAGCGTCCGCCACGCGGCGCTCCGGCACCCAGGACGCCGCGAAGCGGCCGGCCTCGGCCCCCACCCGGCCGACCTCCAGGCCGGACATGAGCTGGGCGGCGTAGGCGTAGCCCGAGGCCCGGTCTCGATCCACTGCCCGCTCGTACGCCTGGTACGGATCGCCCCCGTCCGGAAGTCGCACCCAGCCGAGGGAAACCAGGTGGCGGAGGAAGGCCTCCCCCACGTCCTCGCGCCAGAGCGTCCCGTCGGCA
>DATKAG010000171.1:0-5147 GCA_035498355.1 Myxococcales bacterium
GCCCGCCTCGCCTTGCGCCAGGGCCGCGCCCAGGACGCCTTGCGCCACCTGGACCGCTACGGGAAGTCGGGCGGCGCCTCCTCCGAGGCCGCCCGCCTCTCCGCGGCCGCGCGCGCCCAGGCAGGGCTCGATCCGCAGGCGGCTCCCGTGCCCTTGCCGCCGAAGGAGCCCAGCGCCGCCGCGCGGGCGCTGATGCAGCAGGTGGGCGCGGCGGATTCGCTGCAGAGCGCGCGGGAGATGCTGGAAAAGGCGGTGGACGACTCGCCCGCTTTCGTGGAGGCGGCGGCCGCGCTCTACGCGCTGGCCGGCGCGGTGCCGGAGAAGACGCTGCAGGCGCTGCAGGACGACGGCCCCGCCCTGCTCGACCTCGCCGCCCGCGTCCGCCGGGCGGGAGGGCCCCCGGCGCTGGTGGCGCCCTGGATCGATCGAGCGGTGCAGACCGGGGCGCCCGAGGCCCGGTTCGCCCGCGCGCAGCTTCGCCTGGAGCAGGGCGACAAGAGCGGGGCCCTGGAAGATCTGATGTCCTACGCCGCCTCCCCGGATCCCCAGCACCTCGAGGAGGCCCGCGCGCTGCGGGCCCAGCTCGTCGCTCCCTCGCACAGCGAGGTGGCGCTGCTCCAGGCCCGGCGCAGGCTGGTGGAGGACCGGCCGGAGGCGGCGCTGGCGGTGCTGGGCGATAGATGCGAGGCCTCGGTGGGGCCGGACCGGCTGATCGCCATCGGCCAGGTGCGGGAGTTCTCCGGCGACCTGGCCAACGCGCTTTCCTGCTACCGGCTGGCGGCACCCTCGCCCCTGGCGCTGCTTCGCCTCTCCCGCGTGGCGGAGCGCTACCCCGACCCGGCCGCTACCGAAGAGCTGCGGGCGGCGGCGGCCCAAGGCATCCCCGAGGCGCGCTGGGCCCTGGCCCGCATCGATCTGGCGGCGGGCCGGCCGGACGCGGCCCTTCCCCAGCTCGAGCGGTTCCTCGCCTCCGCGCCGGCGGACGATCCCTTCCTGGCGGAGGCGCGGGCGGCGCGGGACTCCATCCTCCGCAGCAGCACCGCGGCCGCTCGCTCGCGCCTGCGCATTCGCGTCGCTCTCGCCTCGGGCGCCGGCCTGCTGCTCGCCGCCCTCGCCCTCTGGATGTGGGCGGGGGCCACGCTGGAGTCGGCCCTGCGCCGCGCCCCGCGGCTCTTCCCCCACGTGGCCCGGGCGGTGAACGAGGTGCGCCACGACGTGATCAAGCACCGGGCGGGGGTATTGGGGATGCTGGCCGATCCCTCGGGCCGCCGCGAGGACGTGGCCCGCGCGCTCCTTGCCCCCGAGCCGGCCTCCAGGGTGGTGGCCGCGCACTACGCCTCGCTCCGCAAGGCGGCTCGGGCCCAGGGAGTGACCTTGCGCCGGCTGGCCCGCGAGCCGGTCTTCGGCCCGCTGGTGCGCGACCTCGCCCGGGCCGAAGCCCTGCTCCGCCGCCCGGATTCCGCTCCCGCCGGGCTGGCCCGGCTCGACGAGCGCATCCGCCTGCTGCACGCCGAGCGGCTGGCCGCCCTGCTCCGCCTCGGCCCCCGCACCCGGCTGGACCACAGCGCGGTGGCGGGCTGGATCCGCGACGTGGAGGCGGAGAGCCGGCGGTTCGGGTCCTCCTGGACCGCCCCCTCGATCCTGATGAAGGGCCTGGAAGTGGAGTTCCCGGTGGAGCGCGGGGCGCTCTCCACCATCTTCGCCAACCTCCTGCGCAACGCCCAGGCGGCCGCGGGCGGAGGCGAGGTGATCGTCCGGCTGGGCGAGGAGCGCGACGCCGCCGGGCGCAACCTCATGGTGCTGCTGGTGGGCGACTCGTCGGAGAGGAGCGTCTCCCTCGACGCCATCGAGCGGCGGGAGAGCGGGCGCGGACTGGGCCTGGTGCGGGACCTGACCCGCGAGTGGCAGGGGCACGTGGTGGTCCGGCCGGAGGAGCCGCCGTGGAAGAAGGCCGTGGGCGCCTGCTTCCCGGCGCCACCCGCATGACGTTCCTGGTCTGCGAGGACGGCTCCGAGTACACCGAGCGCTTCACCCGCTTCCTGGGCGAGGAGTTCCGCTTCCGCAGGGCGGGCCATTTCGCCGAAGCGCTGGCCGGGGCGGAAGGGGCGGCAGCGCTGCTCCTGGACCTGGATTTCCGCCGCACCCAGCCCGCCCTCCTCGTCGACGAGCGGGGAGAGAGCGCGGCCCGCAGCGCCGCCGACGTCCAGGGGATCCTCATCCTCCGCGCCCTGCGGGCCAAGGGGGTCGCCTTGCCGGCGTTGCTCTTCGCCGACCTGGACGACCCCCAGCGCTGCGCGCGCCTGGAGGCCGAGCTGGCGCCGCTGCGGGTGGTGCCTTCCAGCGAAGGGCTGCCGAAGATCGCTCAGCTCTTGCGCGAGCTGACGAGGAGCGCGAGCGGAAGCGTGGAGAAGAGCTGATCCACCCGGAAGCCGTGTTCGCCGGCGGCGCGCTCCTCACCGGTGAGCGCGTCGCGCAAGGGGTTTCCCGCCCCGATCCCGGGCACGGCGATGAAGGTCTCCTCCAGCTTGTCGGAGCGCAGCCGGGCGCCGTCGAGAAGGGAGGCGACCAGCCGGGGGGCGACGGCGACCGCCAGTTCCCCGCCCGGCCCGGTGCGGGCGAAGGCGCAGAGGTTCTCCGCGTGGGGACCCTCCGCCCGCAAGGGAACGTATCCGCCCCCGGCGAAGGCGGCCGGCATGGACTTGCGCGCCTGCAGCGCGGCGTGGGTGACGAAGAGCTTGATGCGGCCGTCCTCCCAGTTCCCGTACAGCTCGCGCGCCAGGTCCGCGCGCGCCAGGGAGGAGGCGCGCAGCCCGTCGAGCAAGCGGCGGCGCAGCGAGAAGTCCACCGGCCTGCGGTTGTCCGGGTCCACCAGCGAGAGGTCCCACAGCTCGGTCCCCTGGTAGAAGTCGGGCACGCCCGGCGAAGCCACCTTGAGCAGCACCTGGGAGAGCGAGTGGTGCATGCCGATCGCCGCCACCCGCTGGGCGAAGGGCAGGAGCCCCTTCCACAGCGGGTGCCGCGGGGGAAGGGCGAAGAGGCCCTCCACGTAGGCGCGGAGCGCGTCCTCCCAGCGCTGGTCCTCCTGGATCCAGCTGGTGTTGACCTTGGCCTCCTTGGCCGCCTTGATCATGTACTCCGCCAGGCGATCGCGCAGGCCGGGCAGCTCCTCCGGGCGGGCCGGCCAGGCCCCCAAGAGGGTCTGCAAGAGCAGCATCTGCTCGTTGCGGTCCGGCGCCAGCCGCCCGTCCACCTCGCGGCGCAGGCCCTCGGTGCGGCGAGCGAAGTCGATGGCCGTCTTCCGCCACTCCTCCGGCAGCTCGGAGAGGGCGTCGATGCGCACCCGGGTGTCCTCTCCCCGCTTGGTGTCGTGGGTGGCGGTGGCGAGCAGAGAGCGCGGCCACTCCTCCGCCCGCACCCGGGCGGCCTGGTGGAAGGACTCCACCGTGTTGCCGAAGTGCTCCGGCTCCCCGCCCACCTCGTTGAGCGAGACCAGGCGGTTGTAGACGTAGAAGGCGGTGTCCTCCAGCCCCTTGGCCATCACCGGCCCGAAGATCTGCTGCAGCTTGAGGGCGAAGGCGTGCTGGGCGGGCCGCTCCTCCTCGGCCACGTAGGCGGCGAACTTCTGCAGGAGGATGTCGGCGATGAAGTCGTAGATGCTGGCGTTCTCCGCCGGGTTCTGGCGCTTGGCGCAGGCCACCGCCTGGAGGATGTGCAGCCGGTCGTGCTCGTCGACGTGCCCGGGCTCCTCGATGTACGAGCGGTAGACGGGGAAGCAGGCGATCACCTCGATCAGCGCCGAGCGCAGCGCGTAGAGGGTGAAGTCGCGGGTCCAGCGGTTGCCCTCGGAGATGCGGTTGAGCTGCCGGGCGAGCAGGTTCATCTCCGAGGCCATGGCGGTGTAGAGCACCTGCTTCTTCTTCAGATAAACCAGCTCCTCGAAATCGATGCGGCCGTGGATGAAGCGGGCGTAGATCTTCTCCAGCTTCTCCGCGTTCTCCCGCTCGACGAAGATCCCGTTGAGCGAGTTGAGGAAGTCGTAGCCGGTGGTCCCCGCCACCCTCCAGCCCTCGGGGAGGGACTCGGTCCGCCCCAGGATCTTCTCCGCCACCACGTAGAGCGGGCGCGAGAGGCGGGGATCCGCGCTCGCCCGCAGCTCCTCGAGCAGCGGCCCTTCCAGCTCCTCCCAGCGCAGCCCCTCCCGCTCCGCCCGCGCCCGGGCCCGCTGCAGCACGTGCGCCTCCTGCAACAGCCCGAAGTACCTCCGGGGATAGGCCAGGCCGTCGGGATGGTCGATGCGCAGCCCGGCGATCTTCCCCTGGGCCAGCAGCTGCAGCGGCACCCGGTGGGCGTGGGCGAACACCTCCGGGTCCTCCATGCGGATGGCGGCGAGCGAATTGATGTCGAAGAAGCGGCGGTAGTTGATCTCCTCCGAGGAAACGCGCCAGTGGGCCAGCCGCCAGGCCTGGGCGTCGAGCAGGTCGTCGAGGAGATCGAAGCTGCGCGGCTTTCCCGGGGTGCCGTTGAAGATGCGGACGTTCTCCTCCAGGTGCCGGCGCACCGCCAGGCTGCCGGCGCAGAGGGTGGCCAGCCTCCGCTTGGCCACCTCCTTCTCCCGGCGCCGCTCCTCCCGCCGCGCCGGATCCTGCTCGTTGCGCGAAGGCATCTTCTCCAGCACGAAGAGGATGCTCTTCAGCTCGTCCAGCGCCTCGCTGCGGCCCAGCTTCTCCTCCAGCGCCTCGATGCGGTGGCCGAGGATCCTCCCGTAGGAGCGGGGGTTCACCGGGAAGAGGTGGTCGAAGTAGCGGACGCGGAAGGCGCCGTCGTGCAGCTCCAGGACGATCTCGCCCCGCTCCAGCACCGCCCCGTAGCGGTCGCCCAGCACGGGAAGGAGCACCTTGCCCGCCAGCTCCTCCTTCACCGGGCGCCACTCCACGTCGAAGAACTTCGCCGAGAACGAGGAGGGGCCGTTCTCCAGCAGATCGAGCCAGAGCGCGTTGCCCGACCCCAGGCCCATGTGGTTGGGCACGATGTCCAGCACCAGACCCAGCCCCGCCTCCCGCAGCGAGGCGGAGAGCCGGTCGAACCCCTCGGCCCCGCCCAGCTCGAGGTTGATGGTGCCGTGGTCGATGACGTCGTAGCCGTGCGCC
>DATKAG010000172.1:0-7255 GCA_035498355.1 Myxococcales bacterium
GCGGTCGCGGTGTAGCTCTCGATCGCGCTTCCGCCGTTCGAGGCCGGCGCGCTCCAGGAGACCGTCGCCTGTCCATCGCCCGCGCTTGCGCTCACGCCCGTGGGCGCGCCGGGCACCGTCCGCGGCGTGACGGCCGCCGACGCGGCGGAGAAGGGGCCCGCGCCCGCCGCGTTGCTGGCCTGGACCGTGAACGTGTAGGCGAGGCCGTTGGTCAACCCGGTCACGGTGGCGGTGGTGACGGCGCCCACGTCGAGGCGGATCCCGCCCGGGCTGGCCACCACGCTGTATCCGGTGATCGCGCTGCCGCCGTCCGAAGCCGGGGGCGTCCAGCTCACCGCCACCTGGCTGTCGGCGGGAACGACCCCGGTGATGGTGGGCGCGCCGGGGACGGTCCTCGGCGTCACGGATGCGGAGGGCGCCGACTCCGGGCTGCTGCCCGCGGCATTGGTGGCGTGGACCGTGAACGTATAGCTCGTGCCGTTCACCAGGGGCGCCACCGTGGCGTTGGTGCTCGATCCGGGCACGGTGACGACGACGTCGTCCGGCGAGGAGGTGACGGTGTTGCTGGTCAAGGCGTTCTGGCCCTGCGCCGGCGGCGCCTCCCAGCGGACGTCGGCCTTGGCGTTCCCCGGCGTCGCTTTCACGGCGCTGGGCGCCTCCGGCGCGCGCAGCCCGCCGTTGTCCTGGGCCTCTGCCGGGGCGCGCCCGCAGTAGAGGAGCGGCGCGCAAAGAAGTAGCGCGATGACGGAGCGAACGAGCTTCATGGGACCCCCCCTGAGGGGGCGGCACATTATCAGACAAGCCCCTCGCGACGGGTAACGCGCGCGTGACGGAGCGCCGCTGTCATCGAGCAACGATGAAATATTACATCTGGGCGCGACTGCGCTCCGCCGAAGGTCGCGACTCGCCGCTCCTTGACTCCGGGGAAATGCAGGCCGTACGGGCCTTCGCGACCTTTTCGGGGAGGTACCATGATGCTGCGCAGATCCATTCTCGCAACCGCCGCTCTCGGTGTGCTCGCCCTCGCCGGCCGCGGCCTGGCCTGGGACGATCACGGGAGCCACGGAAAGAAGTGGGCCGCCACCTGGACCACGGCTCCGCAGAACACCTTCAAGGGGATCACCAACGGCGCCGCGCCCGGGCTCCCGCTCACCGCCGCTCTGGTGAACTTCGCCTTTCCCTACACCGCTCCCGCCATCCCCCAGGCGAGCAACCAGACGCTGCGCATGATCGTCAAGCCCGACATCTGGGGCGACGTGATGCGCGTGCGCCTGGACAACACCTGGGGCACGGGGCCGGTCACCTTCGGGGCCGTGGCCATCGGCCTGCAGTCGTTCTCCGGGGCCACCGTGAAGGGCACCAACACGCCGGTGACCTTCGGCGGCTCGCGCTCTGTCACCGTGGCCATGGGGGCCCAGGTCTTCAGCGACGCCGTCCACCTGCGCTGGTCGCAGGCCGACGACGACGACGGCGACGACGATCGCGACGACCGGGTGCTGAAGCGGCTGCAGGGGCGCAACCTGGCCGTCTCCATGTACATCCCCGGCCAGAGCGGCCCGATGACCTACCACAGCACCGCCCTTCAAGAATCATTCCTCGCCGCCCCCAACACCGGCGATCACACCCGCGACGACGAGGACGACGCCTTCTCCTACGAGACCTCCAGCTGGTTCTTCGTCACCGAGATCGACGTGCTCGCGCCCGCCGACACCCGGGTGCTGGTGGGGGCCGGCAGCTCCTCGGTGGACGGCTCCATCACCACCCCGGGCAACAACGACCGCTTCCTCAACTGGATGTCGCGCCGCCTGCACGCCGCCTATGGCCAGCACGTCTCGGTGGTCAACGCCGGCATCGGCGGCGACACCGCCGCCATCCCCGTTCCTCCCCAGACCCGGCCGCTGCCCCAGGTGCTGCCCGAGCGCTTCGACCGCGACGTGCTGGGCACCAGCGGCGTGACCGACGTGCTCTTCTACGCGGGCACCAATGACTTCGGGGACGGCATCCCCTCCAGCCAGAGCATCGATTCCCTGAAGAGCATGGTGGCCAGGCTGCGCGCCCGGGGCATCGGCGCCCTCGGGTCCACGCTGATCAGCAACGTGGGGCAGAACGGGACCAACGCGAATACCTACACGGCGCACAACGACATCAACCAGTACATCCTCGCGCCGGGCAGCTTCGACAGCGTGGCGGACTTCTACAACGCGACCCGCGACCCGGCGAACGCCGACTTCCTCACCACCAGGTTGCAGCAGCAGTACGCGACCCACAGCGATCCCACTGGCACCCCGGACTGGCTTCACCTGGGCCGCGCCGGGGCGCAGGCGGAGGCGGACCAGCTCGACATCGGGTTCTTCCGGCCCGACCACCGCCACCACCACTGAAACGCGGCTTCTGCGCGAACTGAAAGAAGTGCGCGCCCGCCGCCCGGCTCTTGGCGACTTGCGGGTGGCGGGCGTGGCCACCGGCCAGCAGGGCCACGAGGGCTCGATCCTCCGCTACGTCTTCTTCCAGAGCATCGCCCTGGCCATGCTGGTGGGCCTGCTGGTGTTCCTGCAGGCGACCGTGCTTGCGGGGATGGTGCCCTAGAGAGCCAATCGCCAGATCGCGCAGAGGATCAGCGTCGCGCCCGCGACCTCGCTCACCCGCTGGCGCACGGGGAGCACGCGCTCCAGCACCAACAGCCCGGTCAAGGCCAGCATCGCGGGGGCGCTCATCACCCCTGCGACGAAGAGCACCAGCATGAGCACGCCGCAGGAGCCCACCGAGACCAGGCCCGAGACGAGCCCCTGGGTGAGCGCCGGCCCTCCCCGGGGCGAGGCGAGGCGGCGGCAGCGCAAGAGGCAGCGGCGCTTGAGCGGCGAGAGCTGGGAGATCCCGGCCAGGGCCAGGATCCCCGCCGGCAGCGCGCGGCCGCTGAGCGCCATCCCGTGGTCCATCCAGCCCGCGCCGTTCAGCGCCGCGTGCGCCGCGGCCGCCGCCAGGCTGAACGCCACCCAGGGCAGGAGGTACCCGCCGAGGAAGACGAGGAAGGCGCCCCGCGAAAGGCCGATGGCGTTGGGCAGCTCGGGCGGGATCATCATCCCCGCCATCATCACCGCCCACATGGCGAAGAGCGGCCAGAGGGAGGCGCCGTGGTGCATTCCCGCCGCGGCGTGCAGCGACCACGCCCAGCAGAGCGCGGACGCCGCCACCGCGGCGGAAGCGAGCCCCACTTGCTCGCGGGGGATGCGGAGCAACGCCTGCATGCGGTTACTCGGCGGCTCCCTTCTCCTTGAGGATCCGCCACACCTTCTCCGGCGTCATCGGGATGTCCACGTGCTTGACCCCCAGGTGGGCGAGGGCGTCCACCACCGCGTTGACGATGGCAGGCGGCGCGCCCACCGTGGCCGACTCCCCCACGCCCTTGGCGCCGAAGGGATGGTGCGGGCAGGGCGTCACCGTCTTGTCCGTCTCCCACTTCGGGGTCTCCACCGCGGTGGGCAACAGGTAGTCCATGAAGCTGCCCCCGGTGATGTTGCCGTTCTCGTCGTAGCTGATCTCCTCCAGCAGCGCGGGAGCCAGCCCCATGGCGAGCCCGCCGTGGATCTGGCCGTCGACGATGGTGGGGTTGATGATGTTGCCGCAGTCGTCCACCGCCACGAACCGGCGCACCTTCACCATCCCCGTGCCCCGGTCGATGTCCACCACCGCGATGTAGGAGCCGAAGGGGAAGGTGAGGTTCGGGGGATCGTAGTACGAGACCGCCTCCAGCCCCGCCTCCATCCCCTGCGGGTGGTTGGTGTAGGCGGCGAAGGCGATCTCCTGGATGGTCTTGCTCCGCGAAGGCGCCCCCTTCACCGAGAACTTGCCCGGCTCCCAGGTGAGATCGTCGGGCGAGCACTCCAGAAGATACGCGGCGATCTTCTTCGCCTTCTCCCGGATCTTGCGCGCCGCCATCGCCCCCGCGGCCCCGGCCGTGGGAGTGGAGCGGCTGGCGTAGGTGCCCAGGCCGTACGGCGCGGTGTCGGTGTCGCCTTCCTCCACCTGCACGTGGGCGGCGGGGATGCCCAATTCCTCGGCCACGATCTGCGCGTAGGTGGTCTCGTGGCCCTGGCCTTGGGACTTGGTGCCGAAGCGCGCCAGCGCCTTGCCCGTGGGATGGATGCGGATCTCGCAGGAGTCGAACATCTTCAGCCCGAGGATGTCGAAGTGCTTGCTGGGCCCGGCGCCGACGATCTCCGTGAAGCTGGAGATGCCGATGCCCATCAACTCCCCGCGAGCGCGCTTCTCCGCCTGCTCCTTGCGCAGGGCCTCGTAGCCGACGATGTCCATCGCCTTGCGCAGCGCCGCCGGGTAGTTCCCGCTGTCGTACTCCCAGCCCAGCGCCGACTTCCAGGGGAACTTGTCGGCCGGGATGAAGTTCTTCATCCGCAGCGCCGCCGGGTCCATCTTCAGTTCCTGCGCCAGCACGTCGGTGATCCGCTCGATGCAGTGCACCGCCTCGGTGACGCGGAAGGAGCAGCGGTAGGCGATGCCGCCCGGCGGCTTGTTGGTGTAGACCCCGTCCACCTCGGCGAAGGCGGTGGGCAGGGCGTACGACCCGGTGCAGATGGAGAAGAGCCCGGCGGGGAACTTGGAGGGGTTGGCGGCCGCGTCCGTGTAGCCGTGGTCGGCCAGGGTCTTGATGCGCAGGGCGGTCATGGTGCCGTCCTTCTTCGCCGCCAGCTCCGCGTGGATGTGGTAGTCGCGGGCGAAGGAGTCGGCCTGGAGGTTCTCCATCCGGTCCTCCACCCACTTCACCGGCTTGCCGATCACCACCGAGGCGGCCACCGCGATCACGTACCCGGGATAGACCGGCACCTTCCCGCCGAATCCTCCGCCGATGTCCGGGGAGACGATGCGGATCTTCTCCTCGGAGAGCCCGACGTGGCCCGCCACCAGGGCGAACACCGTGCGCACGGCGTGCGGCGCCTGGGTGGTCATGTAGACGGTGAGCTTGCCCGTCACCCGGTCGAAGTCCGCCACGCAGCCGCAGGTCTCGATGGAGGCCACGTGGATGCGGGGCAGGTACATGTCCTGGACCACCGTCACGTCCGCCTCGGCAAAGGCCTTGTCGGTGGCGGCCTTGTCGCCGGCCTGCCAGTGGAAGATGCGGTTGTCCTTCTTGTCCTTCTTGTCGGTGCGCAGCACCGGGGCCGAGGGATCGAGGGCCTTGAAGGGATCGATCACCGGGGTGAGCGGCTCGTAGTCCACCTCCACCGCCTCCACCCCGTCGGCGGCCGTGTAGCGGTCGGTGGCGATCACCGCCGCCACTTCCTGCGCCTGGTACATCACCCGGTCGGTGGGCAGCACCATCTGGGTGTCCGACATCAGGGTGGGCATCCAGTGCAGGTTGTACTTGGCCAGCGTCTCGCCGGTGATCACCGCCAGCACGCCGGGGATCTTCAGCGCCTTGCTGGAGTCGATGGACTTGATCTTCGCGTGCGCGTACGGGCTGCGCACGATGTCCATGTGCAGCATGCCGGGGAGCTGGATGTCGTCGACGTAGTTCCCCTTGCCGCGGAGGAAGCGCGGGTCCTCCTTGCGCTTCATGGAGTGGCCCATGCCGCCGATTTCGGGACTGGTCCTGGGAGTGGCCATGGGTTTCCTCCTACTGCTGCCGCAGCCGGGCGGCCGCGTACTGGATGGACTCGACGATGTTCTTGTATCCGGTGCAGCGGCAGAGGTTGCCGCTGATCGCTTCGCGGATCTCCGTCTCGCTGGGATCCTTGTTGCGGGCGAGCAGGGCGCAGCCAGTGATCATCATCCCCGGCGTGCAGTAGCCGCACTGCAGCCCGTGCTTCTCCCAGAAGGCCTCCTGCACGGGGTGGAGCTTGCCGTTCTGCTCCAGCCCTTCCACGGTGGTGATCTGCGCCCCGTCCGCCTGGACCGCGAGCACGGTGCAGGACTTCACCGGCTCGCCGTCCAGCAGCACGGTGCAGGCCCCGCAGTGGGTGGTGTCGCAGCCGATGTGCGTGCCGGTGAGGCGCAGGTTCTCCCGCAGGAGGTGGACGAGCAAGAGGCGCGACTCCACGTTCACCTTCTGCTCCGCGCCGTTGACGGTGAGCTTGATGTCGTGACGGGCCATGGCTACCGACCTCCCGCGCGCTCGACGGCCTTGTGCAGCGCGCGCGCGGCGAGCACCCGCGCCATCTCGCGCTTGTATTCCACGGTCCCTCTCCGATCGGCGGTGGGCGAGGCCGCCTCCGCCGCCCGGCGGGCGGCCTCGGCGATGTTCGTCTCGCTGGGCCGCTTGCCCTTGAGGAAGTCCTCCGCGGCCTGGGCGCGCGCCGGCACCGGGCCGGCGCTGGTCAGGGCCAGCCCTGCCTGGCTGATGGCGCCGCTGCCGTCCAGGGTGACGAAAGCCGCCGCCGCGGCGGTGGCGTAGTCGCCCACCTTGCGCTCCAGCTTGAGGTACGCGCCTCCGCTGCCCTTGGGCGGGACGGGGATGCGGATCTCGGTGAGGATCTCGTTAGGCGAAAGGGCGGTGGCGAAGAGCCCGGTGAAGAACTTGTCGATGGGGATCACCCGATCTCCCTGCGGCCCCTGGGCCACCACCGAGGCGCGCAGGGCCAGCATGGTGGCGGGGTGGTCGTTGGCCGGATCGCCGTGCGCCAGGTTCCCTCCCACGGTGGCGCGGTTGCGCACGATGGGGTCGGCGATCACCTTGGCCGTGTCGATGAGGATGGGATAGCGGGAGCGGACGATCTCCGAGCGCTCCAGCGCCGACTCGCGGGTGCGGCCCCCGATGCGGAGGAATCCTCCCTCCTCGCGCACGTACTCCAGGCCGGGAATGCGCCCGATGTCCACCAGGTGGTCGGCGGTGCCCAGCCGCAGCTTGAGCAGCGGCAACAGGCTCTGCCCCCCGGAGATCACTTTCGCCGAATCGCCGAATCGCGAGAGCAAGGCGAGCGCCTCCGGAATGGAGGCCGGTGCGTGGTAGTCGAAGGCCGGCGGGATCATTTCTCCTCCTTCCTCGGTTCAGCGGAACAGCAGCCAGAGCAGTCCTGCGATCAAGGCGATGCCGATCCAGAACACGGGCGCGCGCAGGGCGGCGCGCGCCCCCATCGCCCCCATGTCGAGCGCCTCCGCCTTGGCGGGCGCGGGCAGGGCAGGAGCGGCCGGGCCCGCGGCGCGGGGCGGCGCCGTCTCCAGCTCGGCGCGCATCCTCTGGGAGAAGACCTGGAACATCTGGTCGCCCACGTCCTGCACCATCCCCCGGCCCATCTGGGCGAGG
>DATKAG010000173.1:0-2874 GCA_035498355.1 Myxococcales bacterium
CCAGGCCGCCCTTGGTGTCCAGGCGCTGGACGTACTTCACGCCCGAGAACGCGCCCGCGCCTTCATTGGACCTGGCGCGCAAGAGCAGCCAGGGGATGGCGCCTTCCGCCGGCGAGCGCTCCACGGCCTCTCCCACCACCCGGCTGCCGTCGGCGTTTTCCCAGGTGGGGCCGGCGTAGTGCCGGCCGATCTTCGCGCCCGCCTGGTCGAACAGGTCCGCATCCGGCGCTTTGAGCGACCATTCGAAGGCGGCCGGATCGTTCGCCTTCGGCTTGCAGAGGTAGATCTGCGCTCCCCGGGCGGCGGCGCGGAGCAAGAAAGGCTGGCCGCCGGGCACTTTCAGGTTCTCCGGCACCGCCGCCGGCTTCGGCGCCGGGGCCGAGGCGCAGGCGGCGAGCAGGAGCAAGAGCCCCGCCAGGCTGACGAAAGCGGGCAGGGCGAAGCGAATCGGTTTCATTGCCGCTCCTTTGTGGCGCGCCAGATGAGGGCGCATCGCGAAAGATGCATCGGCTCCGCCGAACTATTCAACCGCCGCGGCCGCGGCCACCTTCTTCACCGTGTCCCAGGTACGGGTGGTGACGTCCGCCCCGAAGGTCCGCTCGATCAGCGTCATGAATACCGGCCCCCGCGCTCCCGGAAGGTAGGTGGTGAAGGCCTCGCTCCCGCGCACCATGAGGATCCGCGCTCCCTCGACCTCGGGAGGAAGCGCCGGCGCCTTGCGGAGCGGCGCGCGGAGGAAGGTGACCACCCGCTTGGCCTGCGGCGGGAGCCGGAAGCCGGCGAAGGGGTCGGATTCGAGGACCTCCAGAAGCGCCTCCAGGGGGCGGACGATGGCGGGAAAAACGCGGCCCAGGCGGCGCTCCATCGCCTCCTCCGCCTTGCGCTCCAGCGCGCCGGGGGAGGCCGCCCGCGCGCCGAACACCACGTTTCCGCTGGAGAGGACCGTCCTGACGCCCGTGAAGCCCGCGGCCTCGAAGCACTCCTTCAGATCGGGCATCCGGACGTTGGTGGGCATGACGCCGCGGAGGAAGGCCGCGTGGCGGGGCATGGGCGCAGGATAGCCCGCTCCCCGGGGGAATACTGCCCCTCCGTCGCTGCATCTGAGGAAATGGCCTCGCGCTGCGGCGGGGCCATCAGCTGGGGGATCCGGTATGGACCAGGTGCTGCGGAGCGATCCACCCGCCATCGGGCGGGCGTCGGGCGAAGCGTCCGTCCCCAGCCGGCTGGTGCTCACCAGTCTCTTCCTCGCCCTCGCCCTGGTGACGGAGGGCGCGCTGGCGGTGAGCTGGACGCGTGGGGCCGGATCGGTCACCGTGGTCGCCCGCGCCCGCGAGGGGATGCGCATCGAGGGCAAGGGCAGGCAGATCTCCTTCGCCCAGGACGAGTCGGCGCTCACCTTCCGCGTGCCCCTCTCCCCCCTGGAGACCGGGATCAGCCAGCGCGATCTCCACCTGCAAAAGCTCCTGGAGGCGGACAAGTACCCGGAGGCCATCCTCCGGGTCCCGCGCTCCGAGCTGACCCTGCCCGCCGAGCAACGGCCGGCGGAGGGGACAGCGGAGGGCGAGCTCACGTTGCGCGGCCAGACCCGTCCGGTGAGGGTGCGCTACCTGGCGGAGCTGGTGCCGGGCGGGATCACCAAGGTGCGGGGCTCGTTCCACCTCGACCTGCGCGACTACGACATCGAAGCCCCCTCGTACCTGGGGATCGCGCTCACGCCCAAGGTGGAAGTACGGGCGGAGCTGGCGGTGACGGGCCAAGGCACGCGCTCCGAGCCGGTCCTCGGCGCGCGGGAACCGGCGCCCTCGTCCCGCTGATGCGGTGCGGCGCCGCTGCGCGCCCATGTGGTGTGCCGGCGCACCCACCCGAACGCCAGCCCCATTGCTGATTGCTCTCATCCGGATTCCTGATTGCCCGCATTGCCGTCTCGCTCATCCCATCCTCCAGCAAGGAGGACACGTGACGGCAGAACCGAAGCGGGCGCGTTTCCAGTCAGCGACCCTCCCCCACCTGGACCGGCTGGTGGCCGTGGCCTCGCGCTGGTGGGACGGAAGCGAGGCCGAGGACTACGTGCAGGAGACGTACGCCCGGGCATGGACCGCCTTCCACCAGCTTCGCGATGTCGACGCGGCCTTCCCCTGGCTCTACCGGATCCTGCTCACGGTGGCGAACGAGCGCCGCCGCACCCAGGCCCGGCGGCGCAACCTGCTCTTCATCACCGAGCTGGAATCGGCGCACGAGGAGATCGTGGCCAGCGATTCGCCCTCGCCCCTGGAGCTGCTCATCTCCCGGCTGGAGGTGGGCAGCCTGCGCCAGGCGCTCCGTTCCATCCCCGAGGACCTCGCCGAGGCGGTGGAGCTGCACGACGTGCACGGGCTCAAGTACCGGGAGATCGCCCAGGCCACCTCGGTGCCCATCGGGACCGTCATGAGCCGCATCAGCCGCGGCAGGCAGCTTCTGGCCGGGCTGCTCCAGCTCCGCGAGGAGAATCAGCCGCAGCGGAAGATGGCCATGGGCGCAGGCCGCCTGCGGAGGGAATAGCCCGCGGATTCATGACGTCCGTCAGGGTTGGGATGCCCATCCACGGCAGGCCAGAGGAAGGACCGCCCTTGATCCAGGCTGCCTCTCCGCACGCGCGGCTCCGCGAGTTGGTGACCCCGTTCGCCGACGGGGAGCTCCCCCGCGTGGAGAGGCGCCAGGTGGAGGCGCACCTGGGCACCTGCCGGGAATGCCGGAACGAGCTGGCGCTGCAGAGGACCCTTTCCCGGGCCCTGGCGGAGGAGCCCATGCCGGGAGCGTCGAGCGGGCTGCGCCGGCGGATCGAGTGGATGGGCGAGCCCGACCTGGAACCCGAGCGGTCCCCCAGGAGCCGCATCT
>DATKAG010000174.1:0-2922 GCA_035498355.1 Myxococcales bacterium
ATCTCCAACCCCACCGTGCTGGGCCGCAAGGGCGACGAGGAGATCGCCTCGCTCTTGCGCGGCCATGGCTACGAGCCGTTCTTCGTGGAAGGCGACGAGCCGCCCCGGGTCCACGCGGCGCTCGCCGAGACCCTGGACGTCTGCTACGACCGCATCCGCGAGGCCCAGTACCGCGCCCGCCGCGGCGGCGGGCCGAGAGTGCGCTGGCCGGCCATCGTCCTGCGCACGCCCAAGGGTTGGACCGGGCCTCGCTCGGTGGACGGGGTGCAGGTGGAAGGGACCTTCCGCGCCCACCAGGTCCCGCTGGCCCAGGTGCGCGAGAACCCCGAGCACCTGCGCCGGCTGGAGGAGTGGATGAAGTCCTACCGGCCCAGGGAGCTGTTCGCGGACTCGGGCGCGCCCCTGGACTTCCTCTCCGCCCTCGCGCCCCGCGGGCAGAAGCGGATGAGCGCCAATCCGCACGCGAACGGCGGGCGGCTGCTGGTGCCGCTGGACCTGCCCGACTACACGCAATTTGCCGTGGAGGTGAAGTCGCCCGGCGCGGAGCAGAAGGAATCGGTGCGCCAGCTGGGGAGCCTGCTGCGCCAGGTGTTCGAGAACAACGTCCGGCAGCGGAACTTCCGCGTCTTCTGTCCCGACGAGCTGACCTCCAACCGGCTGGGTGCGACGCTGGAGGCGACGGCGCGCTGCTGGATGGAGGAGCGGATCCCGGGCGACGACCACCTCGCTCCCGACGGCCGGGTGATGGAGGTGCTCTCGGAGCACAACTGCGAGGGCTGGCTGGAGGGATACCTGCTCACCGGCCGGCACGGCCTCTTCTGCACCTACGAGGCCTTCGCCATGGTGATCGCCTCCATGGCCGGCCAGCACGCCAAGTGGCTGGAGATGTGCCGCGAGCTGCCCTGGCGCGCCCCGGTGGCCTCGCTCAACCTGCTGCTCACCTCCACCTGCTGGCGCAACGACCACAACGGCTTCTCCCACCAGGGGCCGGGGTTCATCGACACCGTCATCTCCAAGCGGGGCGAAGTGGCCCGCGTCTACCTGCCCCCGGACGCCAACTGCCTGCTCTCGGTGGCCGACCACTGCCTGCGCAGCCGCAACTACCTGAACCTGATCGTCATCGACAAGCAGCCGCAGCTGCAGTGGCTGGACATGGACCAGGCGCGCGAGCACTGCGCGCGGGGGGCCGGGATCTGGCAATGGGCCTCCAGCGCCGGCGACGACCTGGACGTGATCCTCGGCTGCGCCGGCGACATCCCCACCCTGGAGACGATGGCCGCGGCCCACTGGCTGCGGAAGAAGGCCCCCGGGCTGCGGCTGCGGGTGGTGAACGTGGTGGATCTCTTCTCCATCGCCGACCCCCAGGAGCATCCCCACGGGATGCCGCCCGACCAGTTCGTCCAGCTCTTCACCCGCGACGTGGACGTGATCTTCGCCTGGCACGGCTACGCGAACGTGCTCCACGGCCTGCTCCACGGCCGGCAGAACGCCGGCCGCTTCCACGTGCGCGGGTACAACGAGGAGGGGACCACCACCACGCCCTTCGACATGGTGGTGCTCAACGAGATCAGCCGGTACCACCTCGCCATCGCCGCCTTGCGCTGGGCCCGGCGCCCGCCGGAGAACGCCGATCAGCTGATCGACGAGTGCGAGCTTTCCCTGCGCCGGCATTCCGCGTACGTCAAGCAGCACCTCGAGGACCTGCCGGAGATCCGCGACTGGACCTGGTCGTGATCCTGGCCCTGAACTGCGGATCCTCCTCGCTCAAGTGGGCCGCCTTCGAGGGGGAGCGGCGGGTGGATGCGGGCTCGGTGGAGGGGATCGGCGTGCCCGGCGGGCACGCCACGCACGGGGCGGCGGTGCACGCCGCCCTTGCGGGCTTGCCTCCTTTCAGCGCCGTCGGGCACCGGCTGGTGCATGGCGGCCCTCACCTGCTCGAGCCCGTGCGCATCGACGGCCGGGTGCTGGCGAAGCTGCGCGAGGCGGTACCCTTCGCGCCGCTCCACCTGCCCCAGGCGATCTCGGTCATCGAGGCGGTGGCGGAGCGCTCGCCCGGCGTCCCGCAGGCCGCCTGCTTCGACACCTTCTTCCATCGCACCCTCCCGGAGGTGGCGCGAAGGTTCCCCCTTCCCGAGAGCGTGGCCGCGCTCGGGGTCCGCCGCTACGGGTTCCATGGCCTCTCCTACGAGGGAGTGCTGCTGGGGATGCGGGTGCCGCCCAGGACCGTGATCGCCCACCTGGGAAACGGCGCCTCGATGTGCGCGGTGAAGGACGGCGCCTGCATCGACACCACCATGGGCCTCACGCCCGCGGGTGGTTTCATGATGGGGACGCGATCGGGCGATCTCGACCCCGGCGTGATCGTCTTCTTGCTGGAAACCATGTCGCGGGAGGAGATCTCCCGGCTGGTGGAACGCCAGTCGGGCCTCCTGGGCGTCTCGGGCACCACCTCGGACATGAAGACCCTGCTCGCTTCCAAAGAGCCGCGCGCCCGCCTGGCAGTGGAGATGTTCTGCTACCAGGCCCGCAAGGCGGTGGGCGCGCTTTCGGCCGCCCTGGCCGGGCTGGACGCTCTGGTGTTCACCGGCGGCATCGGAGAGCACGCGGCGCCGGTCCGCGAGCGCATCCTCGCCGGGCTGGGCCACCTGGGTCGCTTCGAGGTCCACGTCTTCCCCGCGGACGAGGAGCGGGTGATCGCGCGCCACCTGCACGCCCTCTTTCCCGCGGCGGCCTGACCATGAGCCCGCTGCGCCCGGAGTAGACTGCGGGCATGATCCAGGTCCTCGCCGTGGCGCTCTCGCTCGATGCGGGCGCCGCCTCCCACTTCGCGCAGCTCGCCCTCAAGTGCGTCCGGCAGGAGTACCCGAACAAGCTCGACCACGTGATGGGCGGCGCGGAGGAGGTGCTGCCGCCCCGCGCCCT
>DATKAG010000175.1:0-3572 GCA_035498355.1 Myxococcales bacterium
CCGGTGGGAAAGACGACCGCCGTATTGTCGGCGGCAGAGAGTGTCGAGAGCAGCACGAGCGACAGGAAAGATGCGTCTGCCATGGTCGCCCCCCCCAGGGACAGATGGACCCGGCCCGAGTTGCGACCATGCCAGACCGCGGCCGCCCTCCGCAACTGGCTGCTTACGTCTTGGCGCGGAAGTCGAGCAGCTCCAGGGGGCGCTCGGCCATGCCGAAGACCACCTCGCGCGTGTAGCCTTCCGCGTCGCCTCCTACCTGGAGCGGCATCTCGCGGTCGAACCGGATCAGCACCTGGTCGCAGTGGAAGTCGAGGATGCCCTTGGGAGGCGGCCCGCCCCGCCAGAGCGTGCGCAGGTTGGCCAGCACCTTGGGGACGCCGATGGCGGTGAGGCGGAGCTGGAAGCGGCCGGGGGCGCGCAGGGCGAAGGGGAAGGCCTGGAAACCGAAGCCGAAGTTGGGGACGGTGGAGACAGCGGCGAACTTGCAGGGGCCGCGGTAGAGGATCTCCCCCCGCTCGAAGTCGCGGCCGAGGCGCTTGCCGTCGGGGCCCAGCTGCTGCGCCGGGCCGCCCAGATTCACCACCTCCACGTTGGCCACGCTGCCGGAGAAGAGATAGGAGGGCAGCGTCTTGCCCACCACCGAGCAGAAGTAGCCGAAGCCGCCCGGGCCGAAGCGGTCCTTGAGGCCCACGTAGTCGTTGAGCAGCTTGGCGTCGATGCCCAGGCCGGCGAACGGGGCCCGCTTGCCCTGGTAGCTGATGAGGTGCAGGGGGCGGGCGACGGAGGCCTCGCCGGAGCGGGCGCGGAGGATGTCCTCCACCACGCCCAGGCGGCGATCGCTGGCGCCCACGAAGTCGGCCAGGGCGTTGCCGGTGCCGAGCTTGAGCACGCCGAAGCGGGGCAACTCCAGCGCGTGGGCGGGGACGGGAGTGAGCTTGAGGGCGCCGCTGCCGAAGGGCGTGGATGGCTGCTGCGCCTGCTCGAAGAGGCAGTTCACGTAGCCCACGAACGTGCCGTCGCCGCCGCCGGTGAGCACCGTGCGGTAGCCCTTGTCGAGCACCTTGCGGGAGATGGCGCGGGCATCCTCGAGGCAGCGCGAGTAGTAGAGGTCCTCGGGGGGGACGAAGTTCTCCAGCTCCCGCTGGAGGTCTTCGGAGACGCTGCGGGCGTTCGCGTTCAGGAGGACCGCGACCCGATCGGAGCCGGGGAGTGGAAGACGCTCGACGTTGCCCATCGGCATTGGTTGATAGCAAACGTGAGGCCGCTCACCGCTGCGGCGCGTCAGGTCACAAAGCCGAAACAATTCCGACACTTCAGTATAGCAAGTGTGGGTCATTTGCCTACATCTTTCCGCGTACGACCGGTGGCGGTGCGAAGCCCGCTACGCATCTCATGTTTGCTCTTGGCGCGCCGCTTTCCACGGCGTACACAGGGCGCTTCCATTCGGAGGGTGCATGAAGGTCTTCCTCACGGGCGGTAGCGGGTACATCGGATCGGCAGTCGCGCTCGCGTTGAAGAAGGCCGGCCATGACGTCCTCGCGCTGGTTCGCTCGGAGGCCAAGGGGGAAGGGCTGAAGAAGGCCGGCATCAAGCTGGCGGTCGGCGAGCTGGGCAACCCCGCCGGATATGCAGGAGCGGCCTGGGGCCGGGCCGCTTTCGTGCACGCGGCGATGGAGTACTCGCCGCAGGGGCCCGAGCTCGACAAGAAGACCATCGCCAGCGCGCGCGACCTGCTCCGGGGACAGGTCGGCGCGACGTTCATCTACACCAGCGGCTGCTGGGTGCAGGGGCCGACGGAGGGCGTGGCGGACGAAGGCGCGCCCGTGGCGCCGCCCCGCGCGGTCGCCTGGCGGCCGGCGCACGAGCAGGCGGCCCTGGCGATGGCGAAGGACGGGATCCGCTCGGTGGTGGTGCGGCCGGGCATCGTCTACGGCGGGGCGCGCGGAGGCATCCCGGCGATGTTCTTCGGCACCGCGCTCAAGCACGGCGCGGCGCACACCGTGGGCGCCGGGGAGAACCATTGGCCCCTGGTGCACGTCGACGACCTGGCGGAGCTGTACGTCAGGTTGGTGGAGCGGGGTTCGGCGGGCTCGGTCTACTACGCCGCGGATTCCTCGCGGCTGACGCAGAGGGAGGTCGCCGAGGCGGCCTCGCGGGCGGCCGGAAAGGACGGCAAGGTCCAGATGCAGCCGTCGGACGGATCGCCGTACCAGGAGGCGCTCACCCTCGACCAGCAGGTCTCCAGCGAGAAGGCGCGCAACGACCTGGACTGGCGCCCGCGCCACGAGAGCTTCGCCGCCGAGGCGGACGGGCTCTTCCAGGCCTGGCACGCGGCGCAGTGAGCTGAATCAGGCCTTCTGCGCCTCGAGGGCGGGGGCGATGGCGTCCAGCAGTGCACGGTCCCCTTGCAAGGCGACGCGCTGGGAGTAGAGCTGCAGCCCGCGCAGGCTGCCCAGCTCCTCGCCGCCGCCGGCGTGGCCCGGGCCGCCGTGGAGGAGCTGGGGGAGGACGGTGCCGGGGCCCAGGGTCTGGCCCGCCACCTTCTCGCTGCCCAGGTAGATGCGGCCGTGGTACGGGGCGACGGCGAGGACGCACTGGCGGAGGAAGTCGCGGTCGTCGCTGTACACCGAGCACACCAGACCTCCGCCTCCGCGCCGCACGAGGCCCGCCGGCGAGGGGGAGGCCGCGAGCGTGGCGACGGGCCCGAACACCTCGTCCTCGTGCAGCACCTTGGCGCCGGCCGGATCGCGCGAGAGCAGGAGGACGGGGGAGACGAAGTAGCCCTTTCCCTCGGGCGCCAGCGCCTTCACGCTCCCGTCGCCGCCGAACACCGGCTCCGCTTCGGAGCGGAGCTTCGCGATCCCCGCCCGCACGTCGCGGAGCTGATCGGCGGTGCTCACCGGACCCATGGTGACCTCGGAGCGGGCCGGGTCGCCGACGCGCACCTGGGAGAGGCGATCGACCAGCGCCTCGCGGGCGGAGTCGAGCTGCTCGCCGCCCACGAAGATGCGGCGCACCGCCGTGCACTTCTGCCCGGCCTTCTGGGTCATGTCGCGGACCATGTCCTGGACGAAGAGATCCCAGGTGGCGCTGCCCGGCTGCACGTCGGGGCCCAGCACCGCGGCGTTGAGCGAGTCGGCCTCCACGTTCAGGCGCGCGCCTTTCCGGGCCAGCTGCTCGCGCAGCTTCGCCGCCGTCCGGGAGGAGCCGGTGAAGGCCACCACGTCCTGCGGCCCCAGCCGGTCGAGCAGGTCGCCGGGCGATCCGCAGACGAACTGGAAGGCGCCGGGCGGCAACAGCTCCGCCCCCAGCTCCGCGCAGCGGAAGGCGACCAGGGCGGTGCTGGTGGCCGGCTTGCTGACGATGGGCATCCCGGCGAGGAGCGCGCAGGCGGCCTTCTCGCAGGTGCCCCAGGCGGGGAAGTTGAAGGCATTGATATGGACCGTCACCCCGTCGCGCGGCGCCCAGAGGTGGATGCCGGCGTAGCGCGCGGTGCGCCCGAGCTGGACGGCCTCGCCGTCGCGCAAGGCCCGCAGGGAGCCGAGCCGGGCGCCCAGCTCCGCGTAGTGCGC
>DATKAG010000176.1:0-4323 GCA_035498355.1 Myxococcales bacterium
GGAATCGAGGAGGAGACCAACCAGGAGGCGGAGAAGCTGCAGCAGAAAGTCATCCAGTGCTACGCCAAGCACAAGGTGAAGGCCGAGGTGGCGAAGCAGGGCTTCACCCTGGACGAGGAGCAGGTGGAGGCGGACGGCACCATCCGCCTGGCCGTCTCCAAGTGGTAGGAGGAACGATGGCCGACAAGCAGAAGATGGAGATCACCATCCTCCCCAACGGGGAGGTGTCGATCAAGGTGCTCTGCGTCCCCGGCCCCTCCTGCGAGCAGGTCTCCGCGGCCCTGGAGGAGTCGCTGGGCAAGGTGAAGGCGCGCGAGAAGACCGCCGAGTACTACCAGGAAGAGCTGGAGACCTCGGGGGAGATCGCGCAGAAGAGCGGGACTTGATCCGCCTCACCCACCTCACCGGCAGCCTGCAGGGCACCGCCTCGATGTCCCCCAAGGCGGTGATCCGCATCGGGCGCGCGCCCGACAGCGACGTGCGCTTCGACTCCAACCGCGACACCCAGGTCTCCACCCACCACGCGGAGATCCGCTTCCAGGACGGGCAGTACGTGCTGGTGGACGTGGGCTCCACCAACGGCACCCTGGTGAACGGCAAGCTGGTGCGCTCGCACGCCCTGCGCTCGGGGGACAAGATCGGCTTCGGCGGCAAGGGCGGGCCGGAGGTGCGCTTCGACATCGAGGAGAGCTTCCGCCTCGCCCGGATGAACGGCGCCGCGCAGCCGCTGGCCGCGCCGCTGCAGGCGCCGGCGCCGCGCCGGCCTCCGCCGGAGCTGAAGGGGCCTTCCCCGGACGCGGCCGCGCTGGCCCGCGAGGCCCAGATGAAGATCTCCCAGGCCCGCGCCCGCTCCGGCGGCCAGTCCTCCGGTCAGACGATGTTCATCATGGCCGACAGCATGAAGCAGGTGGAGTCGGCCACCGAGCGGAGGGGCCGGAAGAAGACGGGCCGCATCGTCTTCACCCTGGTGACCCTTTCCCTGCTCGGATTCGGCGCCCTGGGCTTCGTCATCTGGCAGCAGAAGAAGCAGATCGAGGAGATCGTCCACCGCAAGGACAACCTGGACAAGCAGATCGCCCGGCTCCAGATCTCCATGCAGGTGGAGAGCGACCCGGACAAGCTGGCCGCGCTGGAGGAGCAGCTCACCGCGCTCACCGGCAAGGCCCAGGCGGTGGTGGGCGAGCTGCAGAAGAAGGACAAGGGCGAGGCGGACAAGATCGAGCAGTCCGGCGACGAGCTGGACAAGGAGATCCGCCACATCCTCTCCAAGTTCAACGCCCAGACCTACGCGGTGCCGCCCATCTTCAAGGAGCGGCTGAAGCACTACATCGAGCGCGACCTGCACCAGGCAGGGACCAAGGCCATCTACAAGCGCAAGCGGCAGTACTGGCCGGTGATCGTGAAGGAGTTCAGCGCGCTCGGGCTGCCCGAGGAGATGGGCTACGTGGCCTGGCAGGAGTCCGGGTTCGATCCCTTGGCGGAGAGCGCGGCAAAGGCCAGGGGGATGTGGCAGTTCATGGATTTCCGTGCGCGGGAGTTCGGGATGAAGGTGGACCACAAGCGCGGCGTCGACGAGCGCACCGACGTGCTCAAGAGCACCAAGGGGGCGGCGAGGTACCTCGCCAACCTCCTCGCCGAGTTCGGGGAGGACTCGTTCATGCTCGCCATCGCCTCGTACAACAAGGGCGAGAACGGGATGCGCCGCGTGCTGCACGAGATCGCCCAGGAGCCGGGAGGGTTCCGCAAGGACAAGCGGGACTTCTGGCACCTCTATCGCCTGAAGAAGCTGCCGCAGGAGACCCTGGAGTACGTGCCGCAGATCCTCGCGGCCGCGATCCTGGGGAACAATCCGCAGAAATACGGTCTGGAGTAAAAGGACTGCCCATGAAGAGAACCCTTCGCGCCCTTCTTTCCCTCGCCGCCCTGGCCCTGGCCGCCTGCCACGTGCGGGCGATCCCCTTCTCCACCCCGCCCGGGTACACAGTCTCCAAGGAGGCCGCGGAGGGGACGCTGGGGAAGAAGCAGGACGTGACCTTGTCGGACGAGGGCAACAACTACATCGCCGCCTTCCGCTACGAGCTGCCCGCGCCGGGTGGGCTGATCGCCACCGCCAAGCCGGTGAACCCGCAGGCGCAGATCTCCATCGGCGTCTTCTCCGAGGGCAGCGGCAACGAGCCCATCGCCAAGGGCGAGCCGGGGAAGAAGGTGGAGGCCAACGACCTGCAGGCCGGCATCTACTACGTGGCGGTCTCCCAGCCGTGGAAGGACGCGGTGCGCACGAGGGTGGAGCTGCGCACGGTGTACAAGCCGCAGGATCCCGACGCCCAGCAGCAGGCGTGCAAGACGCAGGGCACGGCGCGGGAGCTGAAGGAGAGCGGGGCGGTGGAGGGCGACGTCGACTACTCCGCCCAGAAGCGCACCTGCTGGTGGAAGGTGCCGCTGCTCTCCGAGGGCGCGCTGGCGGTGAAGTTCGACAACAACGGGGCGAACCTCTCGGCGGAGCTGGTGCCGCCGCAGGGAGCGCCGGAGAAGATCGATCCGGTGGCGGGCATCTCCAAGCCCGACCTGCCGGCGGGCGACTACTTCATCAAGGTGTACGCCAACGACGCGGGGGACGCCGGGCACTACCGGGTGGCCACCACCTTCAAGCAGGGCGACACCTGCAAGAACGGGGGCCCCGCCTGCTCGCTGGAGGGTGCGGAGGAGCTGAAGCTGCCCTCCGACTCGAAGACGGCGGACGTGGACTACGCCAAGAGCAAGCAGTTCCACTTCTACAAGGCGAGCTTCAAGGAGAAGGGCAAGCTGACCATCACCTTCAAGGTGCTGCAGCCGCCCCGCGGCTCGAAGGTGGCCGCCTACTTCATGAAGAACCCGGACGACGAGGGCGACAAGATCAGCGGCACATCGGTGACCAAGGAGATCGACCAGCCCGGCGACTTCTACATCCGGGTGCAGGCGCCGGAGTCGGGCGACTACGCGAAGTACGCCATCTCCACCATCTTCCAGCCTTCCAACTTCATCCCGGCAGACGTGGTGGAGATCGGCCGCAGCCCCTGCCTTTTGACGGTGAGCGCGGGCAGCAACCAGGGCGTGCGCCCGGGCCTGGGCTGCACCGTGGTGAGCGCCACCGGCCAGGCGATGGACTCCTGCGTGGTGGACCAGACATTCCCGAACTTGTCGAAGGTCAAGCCGGCGAACGCGCGCTGCAACGTGGCCCCCAACGCGAAGGTCCAGATCAGCGCGCAGTGAGCGCTGGCGATCGGGCGAATCTTCAGGGGTTGCCGGGCATTACTAGATAGGCCCCGTTATCATCGAAGGTAAAAATGCGCAGATTCTGGTTGCGCATCTTCCGCGCATGGCCAATCCTGGTGCCGGTTTTCAGTGGAGAAACGTGGTCAACATGGTTCGGTTTGCTCGTGTTCACCGACTCTACTTCTCGGCTCTTGCGCTTGGCCTCGACGTCTCAATGACCTCAAGAGAGAGCTCGCTGATGTTGCGAATGAGCGACGACATCGAGCCGACACCAGGAGCCACGATTCTCCACAGTGCAACTCGACGTGGGTAACGTCGACCTAACCCCGGAGACTGGCGGGTCAAGCGGGATGGTCGGGCTGGTTTCGAGAATTCGTATTGTGTCCCCGAATTTCAAAGCCGGGTTGGGCTGCACGGTGGTGAGCGCCACCGGCCAGGCGATGGACTCGTGCGTGGTCGACCAGACGTTCCCGAACCTGTCCAAGGTGAAGCCGGCGAACGCGCGGTGCAATGTGGCGCCCAACGCGAAGGTGCAGATCAGCGCGCAGTAAGCGCAGCCAGAAAACCCCGCTTTGACGAAAGCAGCTTCACTGGGAACTGGCATTGTCTTAGCCACTCACATCCTGTGGTTCGTGCTGCTTTTGCTCACCTGGGGAACTGCCGCGCGCCCCAGATGGGCACTCTCAGTATTCGATCATGCTTCCACTGTTCTGCTCCGGGGCGGTCCGTTCGTCGGCGCGCTGGTTGTTGCCTGGGCAGCACCGCAGAAGAAGTTGCTGCTCGGGGCTTCGATGGCCTTACCGGCGACAATCCTGGCGGCCCTCATCACATCTCACACGATTCTTGCCTGCAGCCCCCAGGTCGGAGGGCGAAAGGAATGCGGCGGGAACTCGATCTCAAAGACTCCCGAAAGCCACTTGCGCGACGCCCGGCGGAAGGCAGCAACGAATTCCCGGTATCGAGCAACCGCCTCGAGCCAGAGCCGCTTGGTCGAGGCGTGCGCCTTGGGACGAGGAGTGTGCTTGGTTTTGACGGGGCTGCCGTGCGGATCCTGCTCGCTGATGTGCCGCG
>DATKAG010000177.1:0-6852 GCA_035498355.1 Myxococcales bacterium
GGATACCCGGCGCAGCATCGCGGTCGCCCTCCGCGGCGCGGACCAGGAGGCCGACGCGCTGCTTTTGGCCGGCGACCTGACCGATCACGGCACCGCGGAGGAAGCGCTCTGGCTGGCGGAGGAGCTTTCGCAGGTGGAGATGGAGAAGTGCGCCGTGCTCGGCAACCACGACTTCGAGGGCGGGCAGGAAACGGTGGTGCGCAAGATCCTCGGCGACGCCGGCGTGCACGTGCTCGACGGCGACCCCTGGACGCTGAACGACCTGGGGGTGGCGGGGGTGAAGGGGTTCGCGGGAGGATTCGAGCTGGCGCAGCTGCAGCGATTCGGGGAGGAGGCGATGAAGTCGTTCGTCGACGCCTGCATCGCCGAGGAGCTGAAGCTGGAGAAGGCCCTCTTCCAGCTGCGCACCCGGCACCGGGTGGCGCTTCTGCACTACGCCCCCTGCCGGCAGACGCTGGAGGGAGAGCCGCTGGAGATCTTCCCTTTCCTGGGGGCCACCCGCCTCTCCGGCCCCATCGACCAGCTGCGGCCCAACCTGGCCATCCACGGCCATGCCCACCGGGGGACCTTGCGGGGGGCCACCCGCGGCGGGGTGCCGGTGGTGAACGTGGCGCTGCCGGTGCTGCGCCGGCAGGAGAAGCCGCTGGGGTATCTGACGCTGGACGTCTAGTTCAGGGGGCGATGGCCCGGTAGAGCCAGGTCAGCCGGAGCTGCCCGGCCCGGGCCAGGGACTGCGCCTCGGGGCCGATGCGCATCGTCTTCGCCGAGGTGGCCGGCAGCCGGGCGGACATCCACTTCAGCGACTGGCTCGCCCAGACGGAGAACATCGGCCGCTTGCGCTCCTTGTCGGCCGCGCGCCAGTAGGTGACGTGCGCGTAGATCCGGGCCGGCTCCAGCTCTCCGGGCCGCGGGTCCTTCAGCCGGATCACCAGGCAGTCGGTCCGCTCCTCGTCGATCTGCGACCAGCCGGCGAAGGGTCCCTGGGGCTGGAGGTGGGCCACCACCTCCTGGCAGTGCTTGCGGTGGAGCAGGTAGAGGCGCCGCTCGCCCGGCAGCGACTCGCGGCGCTCCAGCGCCGCCGGATCCTCCAGGAGCGCCCGGGGATCCCCGCGCAAGTAGCGGCCCTGGGAGACGATCAGGCCCGGCTCCCGCGCGGCGAGCGCGTCGATCAGCCCGCGCAGGTCGGCATCGGTGAGGAAGGCCCAGAGCTGTCGCGCCGGCATCGGGCGCACCATCGCACGGAACGCCAGGGCCCCTCATCCGGCCGCTCGATCACTCGATGATCACCGGCACGGAGTCCACCTCGCCCTCGTCCGAGCTGACCAGCACCTGGAACTCGCCCTTGCGCAGGAACTGGCCGTAGAGCTGGCCGCCGGCCACCTGCGCCCCGCCCGGAAGCGTCCAGCCGACGCCAGGCGACGAGCCGTCCGCGGCCACCAGCGCGCATCCCGCCCCGGCGCGCACCCGGAGCGTCCCTTCGCTGAAGGCGCATCCCGCGCCCTGCACGGCTACCAGCGGCTGGCTGCCCACCTGCGCGGTGACGGTCAAGCGCACGGAGCCGCCCGCCGCGGTGAACGCAACGTGCCCCTCGTGTTTGCCCTGCCCCAGGCCGGCCGGGTCGACCCGGATGGAGAGCCGGGCCGGCGTCTGCCCCTGCTGCTTGCTGGGCAGGATCCACTTCGCGTCGGAGAGGGCGGTGAAGGCCACCGTGCCGCCCCCGCTCGCGCGCAGCGAGACGGTCTGGGCGCGCGGGACCCGGCCCGGGCGCACGGAAAAGGCGAGTGAATCCCGCGAGAGCTCCAGGGTGGCCGCGCTGCCGCCCACCTCTCCGTCGAGCGCCGCCAGCGCGCGCGGAGCATCGATGCGGCCATTCTGGACGCCCTTCACCGGCACTCCCGAGGCGAGGATGGCCTTGCGCACCTGTTCCAGAGTGGCCTCGGGATGCACAGACCAGAGCAGGGCGGCAAGCCCCGAGACGTGCGGCGCCGCCATGCTGGTCCCGTCGTAGCGCTCGTAGCGGCCGGGGGCGGTGGTGGAGAGGATCCCCACGCCGGGCGCGGCCACCAGGGCCCCGCGGTCGGAGAAGGGGGCGAGGACGTCGTCCGTCCCGGTGGCGCCCACGGAGATGAGGTTGTCGAGCTTGAGGTTGGCGGGAAAGGAGGGCGAGGGCTGGGAGTCGTTCCCCGCCGCGGCGACGAAGAGCACCCCCTTGCGGCTGGCGCGGGAGATGGCGGCGGAGATGGCCTGGCTCGTCCCCCCGCCGCCCCAGCTGGCGTTGATCACCCGGGCGCCGTGCTCGACGGCGAAGTCGATGGCCCGGGCGAGGTCATCGCTGCGCCCGCCGGCGGGGCCGATGCCGCGCAGGGCCATGAGCGAGACGTTCCAGTTCACCCCCGCGATGCCCGCCCCGTTGTTCCCCTGCGCGCCGATGGTCCCGGCCACGTGCGAGCCATGCCAGCGCTCGTCGCCCGAAGCGGCCGGCGAAGGGTCGGCATCGCCGTCGACGAAATCCCAGCCGTGCACATCGTCGACATAACCGTCGTCGTCGTCGTCCCGGCCGTTGTGGTCCACCTCCTCCGGGTTCTGCCAGAGGTTCGGGGTGAGGTCGGGATGGTCCAGCGCCACCCCGTCGTCGACCACGGCCACGGTCACGCTCCGGGCGCCGGTGGAGCGGTCCCACGCCGCCGGCGCGCCGATCTTCGCCAGGCCCCAGAGATCGCGGTAGCGCGCGTCGTTGGGAACGCGCCGCTGCTGGTAGAGGTAGATGGGCTCGGCGAAGGCGACGCCCTCCCTGGTTGCGGCCTCCGCCGCGGCCGCGACCGGGTCGGCTCCTTTCTCCAAGGGCACGCGCAAGAGCGGCGGCTCGCCCTCGGCGCCGAGCTGGGCCAGGGCCACGATGGGCGGTCCCGGGTCGGTGCGCGGCGGCGCCGGAGGAGGCGGCGCGCCGGGCGCGAGCTGCACGAGGATGGCGTCGGCCGAGCGATCCAGGGCCGGCGAAGACCCCCCGCAGGCGAGGCTCGCCGCCAGTGCCGCCGCGGCAGCGGCCGAACAGCGCGGGCGGACGCGCCGGAAGCGCGGGAAGGTGGGTTCCTCGGCGTCGAAGATCGGATCCTGCGGCTCGAAGCGCGGATCGAGGTGGCGCAGAGGATCCGATCCGGACGGAAAGAGCTTCTCGTCGTGCATGCTTCCCCCAAGGCCCGCGGATGCGGCCCCGGGGCGCCTCTGCAGCGGGCGTGCCGGCCCGGCGTCGAGAGGGAAGGTCGCGAATCCGGCGTCCCAGGACAGGGCGGGGATGTCAGAATGCGACCGGCGGCGTACCGCCGCGGATCCAAGGAACGCGCGTGACCCCCTGGCGATTCGTGGACGGAGATCTGGAGCTGGACGTGCACGCGCAGCCGGGCGCGTCTCGTACGGAGGTCAAGGGACTGCACGGAGACTCGATCAAGATCCGCGTCGGGGCTCCGGCCGTCGAGGGCAAGGCGAACGAGGCCCTGCTGGCGTTCCTGGCAGAGGCCTTGCAGGTGCCCCGTCGCCGATGCGTCCTGGTCAGCGGCCATTCCAGCCGGCGGAAGCGGGTGCTGATCGAGGCGCCGGATCGGGCGCTGGCGGAACGCCTGCTGCGGGGCTGGCTTCAGACCAGCTCGTAGGCCCGGGCCAGCGTGGCCTCGAGGCGCGCGGGGTCGCCGCCGCCCGCCTGCGCCAGCTCGGGCTTGCCGCCGCCGCGGCCGCCCAGCGTCTTGGACAGCTCCTTGACGAAGTCGCCCGCGCGGTACTTCTTGGCCAGGTCGGGGGTCACCGCCACCAGCAGATTCGCCTTGCCGTCCTTCTCGCCTGCCAGCACCACGATGCCGCTCTTCAGCTGATCCCGGACCTTGTCCGCCAGCTCGCGCATCGCCTCCGGATCGCCGTCCGTCCGGGCCGCCAGCACCTTCACTCCGCGCACCTCGCGGGCATCCTGCGCCAGCTCGCTGGAGCGGGCCGCCGCCTGCTTGCGCTGCAGCCCCTCCAGCTGGCGCTCCAGCTCCCGGATGCGGGTCGCCGCCTGCTCCGCCCGGACCGCGACGTCCTTGGGGGCCGTGCGCAATGCCGCGGCCGCGCGCGCCAGCTGCCGCTCCTCCTCCTGCACCAGCTCCAGCGCCTCCGGCCCGGTGACGGCCGCGATGCGCCGCACGCCGGCCGCGATCGCCCCTTCGCTGACGATCTTGAAGAAGCCGATGTCGCCCGAGCGGGCCACGTGCGTGCCCCCGCACAGCTCCAGGGAAGGCCCGATCTGCAGCACCCGCACCTTGGCCAGCCGGGTGTACTTGTCGCCGAAGAACGCCAGGGCGCCCGACTTCATCGCCTCCTCGGGATCCATCACCCGGGTCTGCGCCTCGTGGTTCTCGTACACCAGCTGGTTGACCCGGCGCTCGAGGCGCATCCGCTGCTCGTCGTCCAGCGGCTGGTAGGCGGTGTAGTCGAAGCGCAGGTAGTCCGGCGCCACCACCGAGCCGGCCTGCTTCACCCCTTCGCCCAGGATCTCGCGCAGCGCCCGGTGGAGCAGGTGGGTGGCGCTGTGGTTGCGGCGCAACCCGGCCCGGCGCTCCGAATCGACGATCAGCTCCACCCTCTCGCCGGCGGAGAACGAGCCTTCCAGCACCTTGGTGCGGTGCACGATCAGGCCGTGCACCGGACGCTGGGTGTCGAGGATCTGCCCGCGCGAGGAGCTGCTGGTGACGAAGCCGGTGTCGCCCAGCTGGCCGCCCGACTCGCCGTAGAAGGGCGTGCGGTCGAAGGTCAGCTCTCCCTCCTCGCCGGCGGAGATCTTCTCCACCCGCTTGCCGCCCAGAAGGATCGCCTGGAGGGTGGCCTCGGCCGCCACTTGCTGGTAGCCGAGGAACTCGTTCTCCCCCATCTCGCTGGCCAGCGACTTGTGCGTATCGGCCACCGCGGCCTCGCCCGACCCGGCGAAGGCCCCCCGGGCGCGCTGCTCCTCCATCAGCTTCTCGAACGCATCCACGTCCACGGCGGCGCCGCTCTCCGCGGCGATCACCTGGGTGAGGTCCAGGGGGAACCCGTAGGTGTCGTGCAGCTTGAACGCCAGCTCGCCGGAGACCGTCTTCGAGCGCCCCAGGGCCTCGGCCAGGATGGAGTTGCCCCGGTCCAGGGTGCGGAGGAAGAGGTCGGTCTCGTGCTGGACGGTGTCGAGGATGCGCACCCGCGAGTCCCCAAGCTCGGGGAACGCGCCTCCCATGCCGGAGATCACCTTGGCGCAGACGCTGGCGTAGAGCGCGGGGTCCGGCGAGAGGCGCTGGGCATGGCGGATGGCCCGCCGGAGGATGCGGCGGAGCACGTAGCCGCGGCCCTCGTTGGAAGGAAGGACGCCGTCGGCGAGGAGGAAGGCGGCGGCGCGCGAGTGATCGGCCACCACCCGCATGGAGGCCGAGGGTCCGCGGGCATCCACCGCCTCGCCGGCGGAGTACGCCTTTCCCGAGATGCGCGCCGCCTCGTCGATCAGGGGGCGGAGCAGGTCGGTGTCGTAGTTGGAAGGGACGTCCTGCACGGCGGCGGCCACGCGCTCCAGGCCCGCGCCGGTGTCGATGGAGGGCTTGGGAAGGGGCCGCAAGGGTCCGTCCGGCTCCTGCCGCTCGAACTGCATGAAGACCAGGTTCCACAGCTCCATCCAGCTGTCGCTGCCCAGCTGCTCCGCCTGGTCGAGGGCGAAGAAGCGGTGCGCATGCTCGTCGATCTGCTTCCGGTTGCCCTCGGGCAGCCGGTAGAGGTGGATCTCGCTGCACGGTCCGCAGGGGCCGGTGGGGCCCATGGCCCAGAAGTTGTCCTTCTCCCCCAGGCGGAAGATGCGCTCGGGCCGGACGCCGATCCCCTTCCACAGCTCCTCCGCCTCGTCGTCGTCGCGGAAGACGGTCACCACCATCCGCTCGGCGGGGAGCCCGAGCGTGCCGGTGACCAGCTCCCAGGCCCAGGCGATGGCGTCCTTCTTGAAGTAGTCGCCGAAGGAGAAGTTCCCCAGCATCTCGAAGAAGGTGTGGTGGCGGGCGGTGAAGCCCACGTTCTCCAGGTCGTTGTGCTTCCCCCCGGCGCGCACGCACTTCTGCGAGGAGGCGGCCCGCTTGTAGTCGCGGGTTTCCCGCCCGGTGAAGACGTCCTTGAACTGGTTCATGCCCGCGTTGGTGAAGAGCAGGGTGGGGTCGTTCTGGGGGACGAGCGGGGAGCTCTTCACGCGCCGATGCCCCCGCTCCTCGAAGAAGCGGAGGAAGGCTTCACGGATGTCGGCCGCGCTGCGGGACTTCGGCATGGGGGCGGGAAGATAAGGAAAGAAGCCCCGATTGTCACGGCGGCGCGGGCTTGCGCAGGATCAGCGCACGGAAGAGCTGGGCAAAGCCGGCCGGGGCGCTGGCGTCGGGCCAGCGGGGCGAGCCCAGCGGCGGCAGCTCCAGCCGCAGCAGGCGGGAGAGGAGGGGAAAGCGCCTCCTGACCTCGGACTCGGGGAGGGCGAACACCGGACAGGAGGCGAGGCGGCGGAGGCGCCAGAGGTCGGTGTAGCTCGCGCAGCGGAGCGAGAGGTCCGCACCGAGCAGCTCGTGGAGCGGCAGCTCCTCCACGCGCAGCCCGCGCTTTGCCGCCAAGGCGCGGAGCTGGCGAAAGTCGATCGACCACTCCACGTGCTCGCCCTTGCCCCGGGCCCCGACCAGGCGCACCGGGCCCGGGTCGAAGTCGCCGCCGAACTCCGTGAGCACGGCGGCGCCCCCGGGGGCGAGCGTGCGGGCCAGCTCGGAGACCAGGCGGAGGGCGCCGGTGTTGCGGCCCTCCTCCACCGGCAGGTCGGCGATCACCTCGTTGGCCAGCACCAGG
>DATKAG010000178.1:0-2841 GCA_035498355.1 Myxococcales bacterium
AATCCGGGGACACAATACGGGTTTCGCCGCCGCCGCGAAGGAAGGCTGCGCGGGATCCGGCAGGCGCTGCGCGATGTGCGTTCCCCACTTACCTCAAGCCAGCGCACTGTCGACGCTGCTACAATCCGCTTGCCGTGCTGCCGCGCATCCGCCAGTCGCTCGCCCTCAAGCTCATCCTCGCCTCCGCCATTCCCTCGGCGCTGGTGCTGCTGACGGGTTTGGTCGCGCTGGTGGCCCACAGCCAGCGCATCTCGGAACGCGAGCCGGCCCAGGCCTTCGCCGAGCTACGCACCGGGGCGGTCCTCGGCACGCTCCTGGCGCTCACCTTCGCCGGCATGACCATCGCCCTGGCCGCGCGCCATTTCCTCCTCAAGCCCATCCAGGCGCTCTCCCGGGTGATGGCCCGCGCCGAGTTGGGCGAGTTCCTGGTGCGGGCCCGGGTGCAGAGCGAGGACGAGCTGGGCAAGCTGGCCCGCAGCTTCAACACCATGCTCTCCCGCATCACCGACATGGCGGTGGCGGACATCGAGACCCGGGAGTCGCTGGCGAAGATGGAGCGCGATCTCTCGCTGCAGGCGGAGCTGAAGGCGGTCAACGCCCGGCTGGCGGCGCACGTGAGCGAGATGGAGCTGCTCCTGGAGGTGGGCAGCGCGGTCTCCGGCACCCTGGACCTGCCCGAGCAGCTCCAGACCCTGGGGCGGCAGGTGTGCGCCCGCTTCGGGGTGAGCGAGTTCTCCGTGATGTTGCTCGACGAGGTCTCGCACCAGCTGGTGGTGGAGGCGGTGGCCGGCGGCGCTCCCCGCGCCGCCCGGGGCACCCGCTTCCACCTGGGCGAAGGGATCACCGGCGAGGTGGCCGCCCGCGGCCAGACCATCTACGTGCCCGACGTCTCCAGCGACACCCGCTACCTGCACTACAAGGGGCACACCCGCAGCACCGGGTCCTTCCTCTCCGTCCCCCTGCGCAGCAAGGGCGGGATCCTGGGGGTGATGAACTTCAACCGGCCCCGCATCGACGGCTTCAGCGTCCAGGAGATCCGCCTGGCGGAGGCCATCGCCGCCCAGGCCTCGCTGGCCATCGCCAACGCCCGCCTCTACCAGCAGACGCTGGAGCTCTCCTTCACCGACGCGCTCACCGGCGTGCCCAACCGCCGCCAGCTCTTCATCCGCCTGGAGAACGAGCTCTCCCGCTCCCTGCGCTTCGCCGACCCGCTCTCGCTCCTGATGATCGATCTCGACCTCTTCAAGCGCATCAACGACGCCCACGGCCACACGGTGGGCGACGGGGTGCTGCGGGGCGTGGCCCTGGCCCTGCGCCGCAGCGTGCGCAAGATCGACATCGTCGCCCGCTACGGCGGCGAGGAGTTCTGCGTGGTCCTTCCCCGCGTCGCCAAGCCCGAGGCGGTGGAGGTGGCGGAAAAGCTCCGCCGCGCGGTCGCCGCCACCGCCCTGCCCGGCCCCGAGGGCCATGCCCCGCTCTCGGTCACCATCTCCGTGGGCGTGGCCACCCTGGGGGTGGACGCGCACGACATCGCCGGCCTGATGGAGAAGGCCGATTCCGCACTGTACGAAGCCAAACGCCTGGGCCGCGATCAGGTGGCCCTGGCGGTGCCCTTGCAGCGCGCGTCGGCCTGACGCGCGCGTTGCCCTGCTGGCCCTCGATGTGCACGTTCGGGGTCAGGGGGAGGGGCATCCAATGCTCACGGCATTGTGCATCGTTGCTACGGCGCTGGCGGCCGGCGCCGTCGAGAACCGGACGGAAAGGGGCGTGCAGGCCCTCTTCGACGAGGAATCGCCCGACGTCTTCCTGGCCAAGGCCACGCTGCAGCAGTACCTCTCGCGGGTGGTGCGCCAGGACTGGGGCGGCGTCCGCCAGTTGACGCATCCCAAGGCGCTGGAGCGGCGGGGCCCTCGCCAGGAGCTGGCCCCCTGGACCCGGCGCGACGCCCAGCTGAAGACGTTCCGCTTCACGGGCACGCGGGAAGTCTCGCCCGGGGTGGTCCTGGTGCAGGTGGGCGAGGATAGCTATCGGCCCCAGGAGCAGGACATGTCCATCGACGCCGAAGCCGTGTACCTGCTCTTCAAGTCGCGGGGCGGCTTCTTGGTGGCGGACAAGAGGACGGGAGTGAAGCTCTCCGCGGTGAGCGATCGATCGGTGCGCCTGGGGTTCCCCGGCTACGTGGACCGCCAGGTGGAGGAGCAGGCGCGCCGGGAAGCCACGCTCTTCGCGGGGCGGCACCGCTGAATCATCGGATTTCCGCCCCGGCGATGTACGCCAGGTGCTCCTTCGCCTTGGCGATGTCCGCCTCGTACTTGAGGATGATGGAGAGGGTGTCCGCCACCAGCTGGGGCTCCAGGGTGGCCGCGTTGAGCAAGATGAGCGCCCGCGCCCAGTCCAGCGTCTCGCTGATGGAGGGCGGCTTCTTCAAGTCCAGCTTGCGCACCGCCTGCACGGCGGCCACCACCTTCTCCGCCAGCAGATCCGCCACCCCCGGCACCCGGGCGCGCACGATCTCCAGCTCCCTCTGCGGGGTGGGAAAGTCGATGTAGAGGTGCAGGCAGCGCCGCTTGAGCGCGTCGGACAGCTCGCGGCTGGCGTTGGAGGTCAGGACCACCCGCGGGGTGTGCACCGCCCGCACCGTGCCCAGCTCGGGGACGGTGACGGCGTTGTCCGCCAGCACCTCCAGGAGGAACGCCTCGAACTCCGGGTCCGCCTTGTCGATCTCGTCCACCAGAAGCAGCGCGGGCTGTGGGGAGCGGATGGCGGCGAGGATGGGCCGGGGGAGGAGGAATCGCTCGCTGAAGAAGAGGTCGTCGGAGCCGGCGATCCGCTCCGCCGCCT
>DATKAG010000179.1:0-9700 GCA_035498355.1 Myxococcales bacterium
ACCAAGGACGTCACCAGCTCCCGCCGCGGCACCGTGCTCCGCCCCGGCATCCGCCTCACCCCGCCCGCCTTCCCCCGCTACTTCCGCGGCGCCATCCCCATCAACTTCGAGCAGCCCGACAACTACAAGCGGGAAACCTTCGACCTGCGCCTGGGCACCGGCATCAACATCCCCCTGGTGCTCTTCAAGATCTACATCGAGGGCGACATCGACTTCCCCCTGGGCGGCGGAGACAACGCCCCCGACGCGTTCTCCACCTGGGCCTTGAGGCTCTGCGCCGGTCTGGACTTCCACTTCTAAGGGAGGGCCGTGACGGAAGCCGAGTCACCCCTCGGGCTGGTGCTCTCCGGAGGCGGTGCTCGGGGCGCCTACGAGATCGGCGTCCTCCGCTACGTCCTCGGCAAGCTCTCCCCGCGGCTGGGCGATTCCGCCCGGCCGCGGATCTTTTGCGGCACCAGCGTGGGAGCCATCAATGCCTGCGCGCTGGCCGCGCACCACGACGCTCCCGACTTCGCCGTCGGGTACCTGGCCGAGCGCTGGCGGCAGCTGGGCCTGGAGCAGATCTTCCTCCTCGGCTGGCGCGACCTGGCCGGCCTGGTGCGCTGGATCCTCGGCTCCGCCAAGAACGGCGGCCCCCACAGCCTGCTGGACGCGGGACCCCTGGCCGAGCTGGTGCGCACCGTCATCCCCTGGCGCGGCCTGCACCAGGGAGTCGCCGACGGCCGGGTGCACGGCGTCACCGTCTCCGCCACCGACGTGGAGAGCGGGCACACGGTGGTGTTCATCGAGACCGGGAGGATGAGCGAGACGCTGCTCGCCTCGCGCGACCGGGCGGTGGACTGGGCCTCGGTGCGGCTCACCCCCCAGCACGCCCTGGCCTCCGCCGCCATCCCCATCGTCTTCCCCACCGTGCGGGTGGCGGGGCGCATGTATTCCGACGGCAGCCTGCGGCAGAACACGCCCATCGCCCCGGCGCTGCGCCTGGGCGCGGCACGGGTGCTGGTGATCGGTCTGCGCACGCCGCAGGGCCTCCCCGCGCACAAGGCCGGGCGCCAGGACGCCGAGGACCAGCGGGCGCTCTCCTCGCCCATCTACCTCTTCGGAAAGCTCCTCGACGCGCTCCTCCTCGACCGGGTGGAGAACGACCTCGCCAACCTCCGCCAGGTCAACCTGGCCCTGCACGAGCTCTCCCGCGTCTCCAGCGCGCTCACCCCTCCGGTGGCCGACGCGCTGCAGATGGCGGGCGGGGGCCTGCGTCCGGTGGCGGACCTGCTCATCCGGCCCTCGCAGGACCTGGGGGCCCTGGCCGCGCACGTCCTGGAGCGGCCCGCCGTGCGCGCCCGGCTCTCGGGCCCCGCGGGCTACCTCTTGCGCCGGCTGGGCGAGGCGGCGGGGCGTGGCGATCCCTCCGACATGCTCAGCTATCTGCTCTTCGATTCCGAGTACGCGAACGAATTGGAGCTCTTGGGCTTCCGGGACGCCAAGGCGCGCAAGGACGAGCTGGAGGTCTTTCTCGCCCGGCCTGCCGCCGCGCCGGCGCGCGAGCGGGCTCTCTAAGCGGGGGGAGGCTCTTCCTCGTCGGGACGGGGCTGCGGCCCCGGAACGATGCCGGCGATGTCCGGATCCTCCCCCTCCGGGACCACGCGCTCGGCGCGCTCCTTCTTGCGCTGCTCGCGGCGCTCGTCCTTCTCCTTGCGCCGCTCGAGGCGGGCCAGCTCCTTCTGTCGCTTGTTCGATCTGGGCTGCAAGCCTCCTCCTCGTCAGCGCCCCGGCTTTAACAGACTGACGGTCCGATTGCATCCCGAAGGCGTGCGCCCGGTCCCGCCCGGCCGCCGGGCAACCGCCCGGGCGGCCATTTCCCCACAGCAGGACAGACGGCCGGGCGCGAACTACGCCCGCGGGGGATTCCGTACCTATCATGCTGCACGAAAATGGCCTTCCTTCCCCTCTCCCTGGCGAGCGTGCGGTGAATCGCAGACCCTGGGAGGCCCGCCAGGGCCAGCTGCGCGACGATCCGCAGTGGTACAAGGACGCGGTCATCTACGAGCTGCGCGTGCGCTCGTTCATGGACTCCAACGGCGACGGGGTGGGCGACTTTCCCGGCCTCACCGCCCGCCTCGACTACCTTCAGGATCTGGGCGTCAACACCCTCTGGCTGCTGCCCATCTGCCCCTCCCCGGGACGGGACGACGGGTACGACATCTCCGACTACACCGACGTCCACCCCGACGTCGGCACCCTGGACGACTTCCGCCTCTTCGTGGACGAGGCCCACCGCCGCGGGCTGCGGGTGATCACCGAGCTGGTGCTGAACCACACCTCCGACCAGCATCCCTGGTTCCAGCGCGCCCGCCGCGCCCCCGCCGGATCGCGGGAGCGCGACTTCTACGTCTGGAGCGACACTCCCGACCGCTACCGGGACGCGCGCATCATCTTCAAGGACTTCGAGCCCTCCAACTGGTCCTGGGACCCGCTGGCCAAGCAGTACTACTGGCACCGCTTCTTCGCCCACCAGCCGGACCTGAACTTCGACAACCCGGCGGTGCACGAGGCCATGCTCTCGGTGGTGGACTTCTGGTTCGGCCTGGGCGTGGACGGCCTGCGGCTGGACGCCGTCCCCTACCTCTACGAGCGCGACGGGACCAACTGCGAGAACCTCTCCGAGACGCACGCCTTCCTCAAGAAGCTGCGGGCGCACGTGGACGGGCATTTCCAGAACCGGATGCTGCTCGCGGAAGCGAACCAGTGGCCCGAGGACGCCGCCGCCTACTACGGGCAGGGCGACGAGTGCCACATGAACTTCCACTTCCCCATCATGCCGCGGATCTTCATGTCCCTGCACATGGAGGACCGGCTGCCCATCGCGGACATCCTCGCCCAGACCCCGCAGATCCCCCCGAACTGCCAGTGGGCCCTCTTCCTCCGCAACCACGACGAGCTGACGCTGGAGATGGTGACCGACGAGGAGCGCGACTACATGTACCGCGCCTTCGCCCACGACCCGGCCATGCGCATCAACCTGGGGATCCGCCGCCGGCTGGCGCCCCTGGTGGGGAACGACCGCCGGCAGATCGAGCTGATGAATGCGCTGCTCCTCTCTTTGCCCGGGACGCCCGTCCTCTACTACGGGGACGAGATCGGCATGGGGGACAACGTCTTCCTCGGCGACCGCAACGGCGTGCGCACGCCGATGCAGTGGAGCCCCGACCGCAACGCCGGCTTCTCCCGGGCCAACCCCCAGCGGCTGATCCTCCCGGTGATCATCGATCCCGAGTGCCACTACGAGTCGCTCAACGTGGAGGCGCAGCAGGCCAACCCCAACTCGCTGCTCTGGTGGACCAAGCGGCTGATCGCCCTGCGCAAGCGCTTCCCCGCCTTCGGCCGGGGAAGCATCGCGTTCCTCTCCCCCGACAACCCCAAGGTGCTCGCCTTCATCCGCCAGCTGGAGGAGGAGACGGTGCTGGTGGTGGCGAACCTCTCCCGCTTCACCCAGTACGTGGAACTGGACCTGCGCGGCTTCAAGGGGCGGGTGCCGCGGGAGCTCCTGGGCCGGACCCGCTTCCCGCCCATCGGGGATCTGCCCTACCTGCTCACCCTGGGAGAGCACGCCTTCTACTGGTTCTCCCTGGAGGAGACGCGCAGCGCCGCCGACGACACCCGCGAGGCTTCCTGGCAGCCGCCCCTGCTGGAGGGGAGCAGCGCCTGGGAAGGGGCTTTCACTCCCGCGGAGCGCTCGACCCTGGAGATGGTGCTGCCCGCCTGGCTGGAGGGCCGCCGCTGGGTGCGGGGGCGGGCGCGGGAGATCGCCCAGGTGCGGGTGCTGGACGCGATCCCGTTCGACTCCATCCGCCTCGTCATCCTGCACCTCGACTACGTGGTGGGCGAGCCCGAGCAGTACGTGCTCCCGCTGGCCATCGCCACCGGCGAGAAGCCGGCCGCTCCCCAGGCGGTGATCGCTTCTTTGCGCCGGGGCGACTCCCCGGCTGTCCTGGTGGACGCCCTCTTCGACCCGCAGGCGGCGGCCGCGCTTCTCGAAGCCATCCGCGGCGGCGCCCGCAGCCGGGGGTCGACCAGCCTGCTCGTCGCCTCCGCCCGGCCCGGCCTTCCCCAGGGCGAGGCCCGGCTCTACCGGCAGGAGCACCACTCCGCGTCCGTGCAGTACGGCGACGCGCTACTCTTGAAATTCTACCGCCGCCTGGGCGAGGGGGTGAGCCCGGAGCTGGAGATCTGCCGGGCCCTCACCGAGCGCGCGCCTGCGGCCCCCATCGCTCCGCTCTGGGGATCGGTGGAGCTGCGGCCGCGGCGGGGAGAGCCGGTCACCGTGGCCACCCTGCACGGCTGGGTGCAGAACCAGGGTACGGCCTGGCACTTCTTCCGCGAGGAGCTGCGCCGCTTCTTCGAGCGGGCGCTAGCCACCAGCAAGGAGCTGAAGCCGCCGCCCCGACCCCCCGGATCGATGGTGGACCTGGCGGACGCCGAGGTGCCCGCCGCCGCCCGGGAGATGCTGGGCAGCTCGCTCGCCGCCGCCCGCCTGCTGGGCGAGCGCACCGCGGAGCTGCACGCCGCCCTGGTGCACCCGGAGGACCCGGCCTTCGCTCCCGAGGCCTACAGCGCGTTCGACCAGCGGTCCGTCTACCAGGCCAAGCGCAACCTCACGGGCAAGGTGCTTCGCCAGCTCCGCATCACCCGCCTGGAGGGCCGGCCGGCGGAGCTGGCCAGTCAGCTCCTCGCCCGGGAGGAGAAGATCTACGCCAGCTTCGAGCCGCTCTTGCGCGGCCGACTCACCGCCCAGCGCGGCCGCATCCACGGCGAGTACCACCTCGCCAACGTGCTCTTCACGGGCAAGGACTTCGTGGTGGTGGACTTCGGCCAGCACCCGGACAAGCCGCTGGCCGAGCGGCGGCGCAAGCGCAGCGGCCTGCGCGACATCGCCTCCATGCTCCGCTCCTTCGACCTGGCCGCCGCCATGGCCCTGCGCGATCCGGCCACCGTCCGGGAGAGCGAGCGGGCCGCGGCCGAGCCCTGGGCGAAGCTCTGGTCCACCTGGGCCCCTTCGGCGTTCCTCTCCGCCTGGCTGGAAGGGGCCAAGGCATCGCCCTTCCTTCCCGCCACCCGCGCCGAGCTGGCCATGCTCCTGCACACGCACGTGATGGAGAAGGCGCTCGACGAGCTGGGAGCGGAGCTGGGGCGGCGCGAGGACTGGGCGCTGGCCGCGCTGCGGGCCCTGCTCGAGCTACTGGGCTGAAGCGAGCTGGCCGCCCTGGCAGGAGACGGTGCCCAGGTCGACCACCGCCCGATCGCTCTGGGGGACCTCCAGGTCCATCGAGCAGCTCCCCTCGCGGAACTCCACCTTCGCCCGGTGCCGCCCGACGGAGAGGTCGCCCAGCCAGAACTGGCCGTCGGAGCCCAGCGGGCTGACCAGCTTCGCGTCCACCGTCATCTCCCCGAAGGAGGGGACGGTGACGTTGCCGTTGCGGTCGACCCGCACCTGGCCCTTGACGCTGGTCACCCGCTGCACGTCGAAGCGCACCAGGGCGCCGCCGCGCAGCGAGGTGCCCACCACCTGCTCGACGGCCCCGATCTGGTAGTCGATGGGTACGTCCTGGTCGCCGATGCGCAGGCGGTTGCCGTAGTAGGGCTGTAGCGAGGGGATGAGGAGGTTGCCGTTGCCGTTGGTGCGCCCCACCTCCTGGTTGTTCAGGTAGCCGCGCACGCCCTCCACCCCCGGGACCTGCACCAGGGCGAAGCCCTCCTGCACGGGACGGCTGGCCATCACGTTGCCGTCCACCAGCACGAAGGCGCCGGCGGCGGTGGCCAGGCCGGCGTCGGCGCCGCCGCTGCGGGTGTAGCTCGCCAGGTACGAGCCGTACGGCCCCTGGTACTGCACCTGCCCGAACCCGGAGGTGGCCTGGTCGCGGTCGACGGTGGAGCGGAACTGGTAGGCCCAGCCCTCGCCCATGGGCAGCGAGCGCTGCACCCCGAAGCTGGCATTGGCGGCCTGGGAGGAGGCGGTGCCCCCCACGTCGGCGGTGGTGGTGGGGCCGAAGCTGTAGATCAAGGTGAGGAGCCCCGAGAACTCGCCGCTGTTGCCGGGCATGCGCAGGCGCGAGACGCTGCCCGACAGCGTCAGGTCGCGGGTGAGGTGGGCGTCGCCGCGCAGGGTGAGGGCGCTGGTGAGGCCGGCGTCGCGCATGGAGTCGACCTGGCCCTCCAGCGTGAGGCTGAAGCGGCTGAAGACCGGCATCCCCACCGAGCCCAGGGCCTGCAGGAGAGGCCGGTCGGCGATGGCCGGCTGCGCCAGGTTGGAGTAGGAGGGCGACATCGCCCGCAGCGAGGCGCCGATGCTCAGCCGGCGGGCGAAGAGCGAGTAGGCGATGCCAAAGGCTCCGCCGCTCGCCCCCGCGTCCGAGCTGCAGGCGGCGTCCAGGTCCAGCTCGCCCAGAGGAAGGGCGAAGGCCAGGGTGGGCCCGAAGCTGAAGAGCATCGACTGCTCCGGCGTGTGCTGCAGGGCCGCCTCGAAGCGGTAGCCGGCGGTCAGCCAGTTGCCGAAGCCGATGCGGTGCCGGGCGAGCAATTCCGGCGGCCCGTAGTGGTTGGAGTCCTGGCCGAAGTCCAGCCGGCGGAAGCCGAGGTGGTAGCCGTACTCGCTGATCCCGTCGGCCAGCACGCCCGCCGCCCCGTAGTAGGGGGAGGCGAAGTCCTGCGTGCGCCCGAAGGCGTCGCGCACCACATAGCTCACCTGGCCGGCGCCGCCGCTGACGGGAAGGTTGCGCACCTCGAAGGGCCCGGGGGCGATCTGCTGCTGCTTGACCAGCGTCCCGTTCACGTAGACGTCGAGGGTGGAGGGGGTGAGGATGGCGCCGGAGAGATTGGGCAGGGGCTGGCGGATGAAGTAGGGGTCGAGGGAGAACTCGCGGGTGACGCTCACGCCCGAGAGCTGCGCCGAGCCGCCCAGGGAAGTGGAGACGGCGATGGCGTCCCCCAGCTGGATGCGCCGCAGGTTCGCCGTATCGTCCAGCACCAGGTAGGAGAGGCCGCGCACCACCTGGTGGGTGTCGGGCAGCACCGAGAGGCCGGTGTAGGCGAGGTTGCCGCGGAAGCTGGCGCCGAGCTCGGCGGCGCCGCTCACCGCGCCCCGCCCCTCGCCGGTGACCGAGTAGTTGAAGAAGCCGCTGGTGTCGGTGCGCAGGACCATGCCCTGCGGGCGCTGCACCGGCTTGAGATCGATGGCGGTGGATTCCAGGAGATCCGGCTTCGCCACCAGCCGCACCGCCAGGGCCTCGGGGTCGTAGCGGAAGGTGATGGCGGGCCCGAGCGAGCGCAGGGAGACGAACTCCCGCCCGTCGTGCGCCTCCCGCGTTCCCTTCACCCCGTGCAGGCCGGCCTTCTCCAGGTCTTCCACGGCCACCAGGGCGTCGTCGGGCTGATCGGCGCCCCGCAGGTAGACCAGCACCGTGTCGTGGGAGAGATCGTTGACGAACAGCTCGAGGTAGGCGCGCTGATCCGTCCCCGGCTGCGCGTGCAGCACGGGCGCGCACAAGAGCAACAGCATCAGCCCCCGTGCGCGCATCGCTCAGCCGCAGGCTCCCGACGGCGTCTCCAGCGGCTTCTGGAGCACCTGCTCGCTCTCGGTCTTCACCGAGACCACCAGCTTGCGGACCTTGCCGCAGCTCTCCCGGGGGATCTCCAGGTCGTAGCGCTTGTGCCCGCCGGCGAGCACGTACCAGCCCTGCGCCTGCTTCTCGAACAGCTTGCCGCCGTCCGCGCCCAGCGCCTCCATGCGCACGGTGTCGATGCGGAAGTGCACGTTGCCGGTGTTCTCCACCTCCACCGCCGCGCCCTTGCCGCTCAGCGCGGCGGAAACCCTGCGGTCCTCGAGGGCCTTGGTCGGGGCGAGGAACACCGGGATGCCGATGCGGGTGAGCACCCGCACGGTGGCCCGGGTCTCCTGCTTCTGCGGGGCGGGCATCTCCTCGATGAAGATGCGGTAGGTCTTCTCGATGGGCCCGAAGGGGACCACCGGGCCCACCCGCAGGCTCTTGGTCTCCCCCACCTTGAGCGAGAGCACGGTGGGGAAGACGACGATGTCCTCGGTGGGCGAGAGCTTCATCCCCGTGCGGGCGTCCTCGTCCCAGAGCATGGCGCTGACCTGGTAGCGGGCTTCCTCCGAGCCCTCGTTCCGCAGGGTGATGAGCGACTTGGAGGAGTCCGGCGCCAGCCACACCTGCACCGGCGAGACGTTGAGGCCCGAAGCGCGCGCGCGCCCGGCCCCGCAGAGGAGGCCGAGCGCGAGCACGGCAATGCCGATCTTGCGCACTAGAAGTTGACCGTGGCGTTCACGGTGTCGGTGTACGTGCCGGTGGTCACGTCCTGCCCGGCGGGGATCGAGCCGAAGATGTTCACCGTCTGCGCAGTCGAGGGGCTCACCGCCCACACGCCGGCGTCGAAGGTCGTGCCCGGAGCGGAGCCCCAGAGGCTGGCGCTGGCGGTGGCGGCGCCGCCCACGCCGGTGGGCTGGAGCAGGTCATAGGCCAGGACCTGGTTGGCGCCGGCCGCGCCGGTCACCATCGCCCGCTTGCCGGGGATGGGGTTGTTGGCGTTGCCCAGGTTGGCGCCGTTGTCCATGGCGACGAAGGGGTGGCTGCCGCGCGTGCACTTGACGGCGAGCGAGGCGCCGCTGCCCGGCTGGGGCGTGGAGGCGTTCGCGGTCACCGGGTCGTAGCTGGTGAAATCCAGCACGCCGCTGACGCTCACGGTGCAGTTCGCGTTCACCTGTGCCTGGGCGGTGAAGGAGACGGGGCCGGCGGTGCCCGCCCGGGCATCGGCGACCAGACACAGGGCCGCGAGAGCGGCCAGCGTTGCGAGAGAATTGCGCGACATGGTTCCCATCCCTCCGTTGGAGTCCTGCGGTTAGAAGTTCACCGTCGCAGTGACGGTATCGGTGTAGGTGCCCACGGTGACGTCCTGGCCGCCGAAGGCCACGCCGTCCATGTTGAAGGTGCGGGGCGCCTTGCTGGGCGGGGCCGCGGGCACGTAGGGCGCGGCGGTGGTCCACGAGGTCGTGGTGCCCGGCCAGTAGATGTCGTAGCCGAGGTAGTTGGCGGTGGCGCCCAGCCGCATGGCGCGGGGAGCGGGCGGCGTCAGGCCGGCCGCGGCCGCGGAGTTCGCGCCGGCGTTCAGGCCGATGGTGGGCGCCGAGCCCTTGGTGCAGGCGATGGTCACCGTGCCGGTAGCGGTGGCGTTGGCGGCGGCGTTGGTCACCACCGGGTCATAGGCGAAGGTGATGCCCGCGGTGGAGATGGTGCAGTTCGCCGTCACGTTGCCGGTGACGGTGAAGTTGGAGGTGGCCGTCGCCGCACGCGCGTCCGGAGCGATCGCGGCGAGGACGAGAAGGGCCGCGGCAAACGCGTTCCGGGCGCTGGTGTGGGTGGTGTGACGGCTGGTTTTCATGTGAAGGACTCCCCCTCAGACTGGTGGGCGAGCTTATTGGCCCCCTGGCCAGGCAGTCAAGCATTTGACGCTGAAAATTTACAGAGAAAACGTAGAGATAGGTCGGTTCCTGTGCCGGGCTCGGGGGGCTTCTGGACGGCTTGCGCACATTGGCTCCTCATTTCCTACTCATTGTAATTTTTTTAGTGGAGCGGAACTGGCCGGTGAAGCAGGATGAGGGGTGTGCCCAGCCTGCGGCTCGCCCTGATCC
>DATKAG010000180.1:0-5486 GCA_035498355.1 Myxococcales bacterium
TTACCTGGGCGGGGCGGGCGCCTGGAGCGGCGACCGGCCCTTCAGCGAGGACACCGCCCGGATCATCGACGCGGAGGTGCTGCGGATCATCGGCGAGAGCCACGAGGAAGCGCGGCGGCTGCTCGCGGCCCACCGCCGGCAGTTGGAGGCGCTCGCCGAGGCGCTGGTGGCGCGCGAGACGCTCAACGAGCAGGAGATCCTCCAGGTGACCGGCCTGCCTCCCGCGCCGGCGCTGGAGACGGCAATGCTCCCCTTGCCCGGCGTCGACGGCGGCGCGCCCCGCGGCCCTGAGGCCGCGCCTCCGGGCGCCGTTTCCACGCACGAAGGGAGCTGAACGGGGGCGCCTACCGCAGGCGCGGGCGATCGAGGACCTTCGCACCGGCGGAGGCGAGGCCGTCGCGGAAGGCCGAGAGCACCGCCGGGTTCGACTGCACCAGGTAGTCGGTCTCGCCTCCCAGGGCGGGATCATCGGCGAACTTCTGCTGCCACCAGGAGAACCCGCGCAGCTCCGGCCAGCGGCCGCCGAGCAGGTCGGCGAGGGCGGCCTCGACCCAGGGACCTTGCGGGCACGCCGGATTGCCCAGGGTGGAGGCGAACTCGAAGATGAAGAGCGGCCTGGTCGCGGTGGCCGCGCGCAATTGCGCGAGCGAGGCGTCGACCAGCTCCCGGAAGGCGGGGCAACGGTGGTCGGTGGACCGTTCCGATCCGTAGGCCGAGATGCCCACCCAGTCGACCACGTCGTCGCCCGGATAGTAGGCGGCGGGGACGTTGCGCGGGTCGTCGCCGGGGAAGTTCTCGCTGTTGTAGTGCAGCGCCCAGGTGATGTTCGTCGCGCCCCGCGCCCGCATCAGCCCGACGATGTGCCGGTAGGCCTGCCTGAACTTGCCCGGGCCGGCGTCGAGGCCGCCGTTGTAGGGCGCGCTCCAGGGATTCCAGTCGCCGTTGACCTCGGTGCCGTACTCGACCAGGAGCGGGCCGCCGGAGGCCTTGGCGGCGACGGCCCAGCGGGCGAGGTCGTCGTCGAACTGGCCGGCGTTGATGCGGTCGAGCGTGAACATCGGGTCGACCACCAGCGGCACCTTCTGGCTGCGCATCATCAGGCGGATGAAGGGGACGGCCCCGCGGTCGCGGATGGCCTTCACCGTCTGCGCGGGGAAGGCCCGGGTGTCGATCCACTCGTCGTTGAAATAGACGTACGCCACCTGGCGCCCGACCGCCTTCTCGTATTCGTCGAGCGCGCCCAGGGAGATGTCGCTCTCTGGATCCGCTTCCGTCCCGGCGGGAAAGACCCCGTGGTACAGCTCGCCGGGCCCCGGGGGAGCAAGCGCCTGCGGCCCGGCGCCCGGGTCCGCCCCGCCGTCGGGGGAAACCAGCCCCGATCCGCCGCTGCGGGCATTTCCGCCGCAAGCGGCGATGGCGAGCGCCAGCACGCTCGCCGGCAGCCGTGCGCAAGGCCGCATCAGATACCGATGTGCACCGGACGCCCGGCGAGCAACCGGCGGGGGCCGTCAATAGAGGATGCGGGTCTTGATGCTGGTGGGAAGCGCGGCGATGGCCGCCTTCACCTCGTCGGAGACGTCCTGGTCGAGGTCCATGATCAGGTACCCGATGTCGGGATCGGTCGCCAGCACCTGGCTTCTGATGTTCGCGTTGCGCTCGCTGACGATGCGGTTGATGTCCCGCAGCACCCCAGGGACGTTGCGGTGCGCGTTGAGGATCCGGTGCGAGCCGGCCACGGGCGGAAGCTCCACCTGGGGGAAGTTGACGGCGCCGGTGGTGGCGCCGGCGTTCATCAGCTTGATCAGGCTGCCGGCCACCTCCCGCCCGATGGCCGCCTGGGCTTCCCCGGTCGAGCCGGCCACGTGCGGGGTGAGGATCACGTTGGGCAGCCCCCGCAGGGGCGTGGCGAAGCCGTCCCGGTCCGACTCCGGCTCCTCCGGGTAGACGTCCACAGCCGCCCCGCCCAGATGTCCGCCCCGCAGCGCCTCGGCGAGCGCCGGGAGGACCACCACGCTGCCCCGGCTGGCGTTGAGCAGGAAGGCCCCCTTGCGCATGGCGGCCAGCTCGCGGGCCCCGATCATCTCCTTGGTCTGCGGGGTGGCGGGGACGTGCAGGGTGACGAAGTCCGCGGCGCCCAGGAGCTCGCCCAGGGAGTCGCAGCGGCGGTTGTTGCCCATGGCCAGCTTGCTGCCGGTGTCGAAGAAGATCACCTGCATGCCCAAGGCTTCGGCCAGCACGCCCACCTGCGAGCCGATGTGCCCGTACCCCACGATCCCCAGCGTCTTCCCCCGCACCTCCCGCGAGCCCGCCGAGCTGCCCTTGCGCCAGCGCCCCTCGTGCATCTCCCGCGAGCGGTCGCCGAGCTGGCGGGAGAGGGCGATGATCTCGGCGACGATCAGCTCGGCCACGCTGCGGGTGTTGGAGAAGGGGGCGTTGAAGACCGGGACGCCGCGCCGGTTGGCGGCCTGCAGGTCGACCTGGTTGGTGCCGATGCAGAAGCAGCCCACCGAGATCAGCCGCCGCGCCTCCGCCAGCACCCGGGCGGTGACCCGCGTCTTGCTGCGGATGCCGAGGACGTGCACCTCGGGAATGCGGGCGAGCAGCTCCTCTTCCCCCAGGGCCCCGGAGAGGCATTCCAGGTGGAACCCTTCGCCTTCAATGGCCTCCCGCGCCGTCCGGTGGATGTTCTCCAGCAGGAGGAAGTTGATCTTCTCCAGGGGAAAGGAAGTGGCCACCGGCGCAGTGTAGCGGCTGCGGCGTTTCGACGCGCGCGAAGCCGCTGGACGATCTGCTAGGGGTTCCGGCAGGTCGAGAGCGCCAGCGCGAAGCCCCGGCTCGCTGGCCGGCAACCCTCCGTCCGCGGTGGGGTGCCCCGGGTGGAAGACCTGGCCGTCCGCGTGGTGCGGGGGGCAAATCGCGGACTCCGGCCTCGCCGGAGTCGGAAGGCTCCGGAGATGCCACAAGCCCTCCCCCTGGAAGTCGAAGGCGCCGATCTGCGCGTCCCGCTGGTGAGCGGCGAGCAGGTCCGCTACGTCAACCTCGACTGCGCCGCCAGCCCGCCTTGCCTGCGGGCGGCGCACGAGGCGGTGCGGCGGGCGCTGCCCTGGTACGGCAGCGTGAACCGCGGCGCCGGCTTCGCCTCGGCGGTGAGCACCCGGCTGCTCGCCTCCGCGCGCGAGTCCATCCGCGGGTTCGCCGGCGCCCGCCCCGACGACGCCGTGATCTTCACCCGCCACACCACCGAGGCGCTGAACCTCCTCGCCCGGGCGCTGCCCGAGGACACCGCGGTGGTGGTCTTCGGCGGCGAGCACCACGCCAACCTGCTCCCCTGGCGGCGGGCCCGCTTCCTGCAGCTTCCCGTTCCCCGCAGGCGCGAGGAGATCGCGGCGCGCGCCGGCGAGGCGCTCTCCTCGCTCCGCGCCCGCCACAAGCTCCTGGCCGTGACGGGGGCGAGCAACGTCACCGGCGAGCTCTGGCCCCTCGAAGAGCTGTGCGCGGCAGCGCGGCGGCAGGGCGCGCGCGTGGCGGTGGACGCCGCCCAGCTCGCCGCCCACCGGCGCATCGACCTGGCCGCGCTGGGCGCCGACTTCCTCGCCCTCTCCGGGCACAAGCTCCACGCCCCCTTCGGCTGCGGCGCCCTCATCGGCCGCGCCGACTGGCTGGACGCGGCCCGGCCCTGGCTCGCGGGGGGAGGAGCCGCCCGGTCCGTCTCGCCGCAAGGCGTGGAGTGGGCCTCGGGCCCGGCGCGGCACGAAGGCGGGACTCCCAACCTCCTCGGGGCTGCCGCCTTCGCCGCCGCCGGCCGGGCCCTCGAGCAAGCGGGCTGGGAGGCCCTCGAGGCGCACGAGTCCGCCCTGCTGGAGGAGCTGCTCGAGGGGCTGCGCGCCCTTCCGGAGGTGAAGGTCCTCTCCCTCTGGGGCCCGCGCTCGCCGCGGATCGGGGTGGTCAGCTTCACCGTCCGGGGCTGGGAGCCGGCCCTGCTCGCCTCCGCCCTGAGCGCGGAGCACGGCATCGGCGTGCGCGACGGCGCCTTCTGCGCGCACCCCCTGGTCGCCGAGCTGCTGCGCGACGCCGGGGAGGGGCGCCCTTCCGCGCTCCGGGCGAGCTTCGGCGCCGCCAACCCGGCCGGGGACGTGCGGCGGCTGCTCGCGGCCCTGCGGAAGATCCTCTCGCGCGGCCTGGGCTGGCGCTACGCGCCCAGCGGCGGGGGCTACCTTCCCGATCCCGATCCCCGCCCGCAGCCCGACCTGGGCTTCCTCTCCGCGGGCCCCGCCGATCTCCGCGCCTGCGGCGCTTGAGAGGGCGTCGGGCGCGCGCCCGGGCACCAGCTGGGCGGTGCGGGGGCCACCGTCGCCGACCTTGCCGGGCTGTTGCGCACGCTCGCGCACCACTGCAGCTCCACCGCCCTGGCGCTCTCCCTGCACACCCACCTGGTGGCCACCGCCGTTTGGAGATGGCACAACCAGAAGGTGCCGGCGGAGTTACTGCTCAAGCGGGTGGCCGCGGAGGCGGCGATGGCCGGCCGCTTCGCCCTGGGACTGCCGCTCGACTGAGCAGCCCGTTCCGTTCCGGAACATGACCAGCGTGCCGGTTGCGGTCTCGAAGCCGGCTGTTCTAAGAAAGCCCCATGCCCGAGCCCTCGCGCACCGAGCCGGAGTTCTTCCCCAGGGGCGCCATCGCCTTCTTCGCCGCCCTGCTCGTCTTCTTCGCCGCGGTCTGGCTGCTGCTCTACGCGCTGATGATCCACCGCCACTGAGCCATGGAGATCGCGCAGAAGGTCCCCAACGTGGAGAAGCGGGTGATGGTCGCCGCCCTGCTGTTCGCGGCCGCCATGCTCGCCCTCATCGCCTATGCCGCCGTGCGCCTGGGGATCACGGTCCCCGGCTGCGTCACCGAGGTGAAACCCTTCAGCAAGGGCGAGCTGATCCAGGTGGCGCCCGGGCGGTACGAGGCGCACGTCGTCGCCAAGACGTTCTCCTTCAAGCCCAGCCCCCTCAAGATCCCCAAGGGCGCGGTGGTCGACTTCTACCTGACCACCACCGACATCGTGCACGGCTTCTACATCGACGGCACCGACGTGAATCTCATGGCCATCCCCAACGCCGTCACCTACGGCCAGGCGCACTTCGAGAAGCCGGGGAAGTACCAGGTCATCTGCCACGAGTTCTGCGGCCTCGGGCACCAGGACATGGTGGGGACGATCGAGGTGACGCCGTGATCCAGAAAGAGCTGCGGCCCCTCATCCTGGTCGAGCTCCTGCTCCCGCTCCTGCTCACCCTCTTCGGCGTCTTCCACGGCGTCCTGCAGGTCCTCTACCGGGCGGGCATCATCCAGGACGTGAGCTTCCTGGGCATCGGCTACTACCAGGGGCTCACCGCCCACGGCGTGATCAACGCCATCGTCCTCACCACCTTCTTCGCCGTCGCCTTCGGCCACGCCGTGATCAGCCAGTACCTCGATCGCGGGGTGGCGGTGGCGGGCGCCTG
>DATKAG010000181.1:0-3896 GCA_035498355.1 Myxococcales bacterium
GCGCATCGCCCGGCCGATCTCCAGGAGCCGCGCCGGCTGCCCGGCCGGATCGTCGGGCAGCTCCCCGAAGAGCAGGCGCGACCCGTCGGCCAGGACCGCCTCCACTTCCAGCACGTTGTGGACCATGATCCCGTACTTGATCGACCGGGTGCCCGCCGAGTTGTTGCCGGTCATTCCCCCGAGGGTGGCGTTGGCCGAGGTGGAGACGTCCACCGGGAAGTGCCAGCCGGTCCCCTTCAGGCGGCGGTTCAACTCGTCGAGCACGATCCCCGGCTGCACGGTGACGGTCCCCGCCTGGCCGTCGATCTCCAGCACCTCGTTCATGTAGCGGCTGGTGTCCAGCACCAGCGCCTCGCCCAGCGTCTGCCCGTTCTGCGAGCTCCCTCCGCCCCGGGCGATGACGGGGAAGCCCTCCTCGCGGGCCAGGGCGATGGCCGCCTCGACGTCCCCGGTCCCCCGGGGCAGCGCCACCCCGATGGGCTCGATCTGGTAGATGGACGCGTCGGTGGAGTAGCGGCCGCGATCGAAGGCGCCGAAGAGCACGTCGCCGCGCAGCGCGCCGCGCAGGCGGGAGGCGAGGGCCGGGCTGCCGATCCTGCTCTCCGACACGGGGACCTCCCCGGGATCAGCCCTTGCGCGCCGCCGCCCCTTCCAGGAGCCGGCGCTCGTCGATCAGCGCCCGCTTGTGCACCCCGCGCATCACCTCGCCGCCCGGGTCGCGGGCCACCACCTCGAAGGCGTAGAGCTTGCCGTCGCGGCCGGTGTACCGCGCCTCCGCCTCCACCCAGGCGCCCACCGGGGTGGCGGCGGTGTGCCTCACGTCCACGATCACGCCCACCGAGAGCTGGCCCGGGGCGCACTCCTCCTTGAGCAGCCGGCCCGCCGCCAGCTCGAGCAGGGCGATGCACCTGGTGGTGGCGAGGACGGCGGGGAACCGGTCGCCGGTGATGGGATTGAGGGCGGCGGCGGTGTCCGCCTCGCCGACCGTGTAGCGGAACTTGAAGGTGGCGCCGGGTTCCATCACTGCTCCGAGAGGAGGATCTTGAGCTCGCGGATCCTCCGGGTGATGTCGTCGCGCGGCTTCTGCCGGTACGACTCGGGGAGCAGCTCGCGCGAGGTGCACTCGCTCACCGCCACCAGCGTCTGCAGCTCCACCTCCAGGGGGTAGCTGGGCGGGACGAAGTCCGCGAAGGTCTCGCGCAGGTCCTCGGCGGTGACCTTGTCGCGCTTGTCGATGACCGCGCGCAGCTTGGCCCGCACCAGCGCCGCCTCGATGTCCGCCCCGGACATCGTCGGCATGTCGGAGGGCAGAAGGGCCAGGATGTCGCCCTCGAAGGTCACCTTGGCCTTGCGGGCCATGGTCTTCGCCAGCTCCACGCGCTCGTCGTGGGACTCGGGGTAGAAGAGCGCCAGGTGCTCCTCGGCGCGCCCCTGCCGCTTCAGGTCCACCGGCAACAGGTCGGGGCGGGAGGTGAGCAGGAACCAGACGATCTTCCCCCGGTACTCGGTGTTCCCCATGAAGGTGGCGATCTGGGAGAACACCCGGGCGCTGGTGCCGCTGTCGCCCTGGGCGTTGCGGTTGCCGAGGAAGGCGTCGGCCTCGTCGACGATCACCGCCACCGGCCACATCGCCTTGAGCAGGTTGAAGATCTTCTCCAGGTTGCCCTCGGTCACCCCCTGCCACTGCGAGCGGAAGTTGAGGAACTTCACGCAGGGGATGCCGATCTCCCCGGCGAAGCAGGTGGCGAGGAACGTCTTCCCCGTGCCGATGGGCCCGGCGATGAGGAAGCCCATGGGCACCACGTCCCGCTTGCCGGTCTGGATGGCCTTGGCCGCCTGGCGCAGGAGCTGCTTCGCCTTCCCGTGGCCGGCGACCATGTCGATGGAAAAGGAGGGCTCGATGAACTCCAAAAGGCCGTGGCACTCGGCCTGGATGATCTCCTTCTTCTTCTCCTTCAGCTTCTCCACCGTCAGCCGGGGGCCGGCGATGGCCTCGGTGAGCACCCGGTCCAGCGCCACCCGCGACATTCCCGCGGTCATCTGGCTCAGGGCCTCGGCGTTCACCTCGGAGATCTCGGCGCGCTTCTTCCCCGATTGGGCGATCTTCCACTCCACGTACTCGAAGCGCTCCTTCTCGTCGGGCAGGGGCAGCTCGATGGCCGCGGCGTAGGGATTGCGGCCCAGGCGCGGGTTCAGCTCGGTGACGTTCTCGGCGATCAGGCAGACGGAGAAGTCGGCGGTGAGGAACTGCGGATCCTGCGCCCACTTCACCAGCGTCACCAGCGAGTAGCGGTCCTCTCCCGGCATGTAGCCCAGGTCGCCGGCCGGGGCCACGGTCTCGGCGAAGTCGATGATGATCGCCACGCTCTTGCCGTCGGCGATGCGCACCCGGGCGTACGATTCCAGCAGGGGGAAGGCGCGGGCGGGATCCTTGGGCACCGCCTTGGCATACTCGGTGCCGAAAAGGGTGTCGTAGCCGGCCACCGCCGCCATGAAGTCCTTCTGCATCTCCGGCGTGGCCAGGCGGATGCCCCCGGAGCGGTCGTAGAAGACCACCAGGTCGCGGGTGCCGAACAGCTCGTCGGAGAGGAAGGCGCGCAAGGGGACGAAGCGCTTGCCTCCTTTTCCGTCGTCCGCCGGCTGCAGGTCGCGGACCGCGCCGTGGAGGATGAAGGTGGAGATGGTCTTGGTGTAGTAGCGCTCGGCCAGCATCCGCGCCCAGGGCGGAAAGGAGGCGAGCGGATCCTGGGCCAGCGAGCGGGACTTCCGGGGCGGCATGGCGCCCTTGTTTAACACGCCGCGCAGGCCGGGGCAGTCAGCTCTCGGTCAAGGCCTTCGCCGGGTCCAGCCGCGCCGCCGCCCGCGCGGGAAGGAAGGCGCCGAGCAGGGCGGCGAGCAGGGCCACCCCGATGCCCAGGGCCAGGTGCCCGGCGTGGAAGTCGAAGAAGGTCTGCGGCTTGAAGGGGAAGTCCGGCAGCCCGGTCCGCGCCAGCCGGTCGACCGCCAGGGCGGCCAGCCGCGCGAGCAGCACGCCCAACAGCCCGCCCGAGAGGCCGGTGCCGGCTGCCTCCACCAGCACCACCGCCGCCACGTCGCTGCGGGTGGCGCCCACGGCGCGCAGCACCCCCAGCTCGCGGGTGCGCTCGCGCACGCTGGCGTAGAAGGTCTGCATGGTGTTCACCGCCGCCAGGAGGGTGATCAGCGCCGCCAGGAGCGAGAGGGCGATGGTGACCAGCTCCACCGCCGCCCCGATCTGCACCGCGTAGCGGCGCTCGGTCTCGTCGATCTCCAGGCCCAGCTTCTTCACCGAAGCGGCCACGTCGGCGACGTCGTCCGCGCTCTGGGCGCGCAAGAGGACGCTGGAGTAGGTGCTGGAGTCGGCCCCGAACCGCTTGTTGATCCGCTCGATGGCGGCCAGCGGCATGGAGACGCCGGCCAGGGTGGCCCGCTCGGAGAAGCCCACCACCTGCAGCGAGGTCTGCTGCGCGTCCGGCAGGGTGCGGGAGGCCACCCAGCTCCGGCCCAGCTCGATGGGGAGCTGGAAGCCCACCAGCATCGACTCGGTGAGGTGGGGAAGGTTGCGCTGCGGGGCGAACACCTTGTTGTACAGCTCCAGCAAGCGGCGGTTGACCACCACCGGGATGGGCTGCGACTCCCCCTGGTCCTCGAAGGGCATGCGGGCGTCGCTGCCCACCAGCTCCGGCATCAGGCCGCTGGCCACCACCTCCAGGCCCATGTGGATCTCGCGCCCGAAGAAGAGGCCGTTGTAGCGGGTGACGGCGGGGATGCGGAGCTGCATCTTCGGGTAGGCCGCCGCCACCCCGCGCAGCGCGCGCAGGCGGGCCACGGTGGAATCGTCGATCTTCTGCTCCCCGACCAGGTTGCCGATGGCGAGC
>DATKAG010000182.1:0-6210 GCA_035498355.1 Myxococcales bacterium
CGAGTCCAGGGGGCGCGACCTCCGCGCGCTGGTGGTGGGCGACCGGGTGGTGGGCGCCATGCGGCGCGAGGCCCGGCGGGGCGAGTTCCGCAGCAACCTGCACCGGGGCGGCTTCGGCACCTCGGTCCAGCTTCCCGCGGAGTACGCGGAGGCGGCGGTGCGCGCGGCCCGGGTGATCGGCCTGCACGTGGCCGGCGTCGACCTGCTGGAATCGAGCGCCGGGCCCACGGTGGTGGAGTTGAACTCCAGCCCCGGATTCGAGGGGCTGGAGCGTGCGACGGGTCTCGACATCGCCGGAGAGATCGTCACCTATGCGGCGCAAGTGGCCGAAGGTGCGCGGCGCGCGATGGCGCTCTAGCGTCTGTCACGAATCCGGCAGCTTACGCAGGCAGGCGAGCAGGCGCGCGCGGATCTGAACGCGCGCGCAGCGAGATCTATCTTGCTCCGCGCGCCGCCATCGGGTCAGGATGATCGCATGGCGACAAGGCCAGCTCCGGCCGCCGTCTTCCAGCGCTTGCACGCGACCCACGCGGACGAGGATCCCGCCGGAGTGGAGCTGGTCCTCTACCACGACGTGCTCTGCTCCTGGTGCTATCTGGCCGACGCGCGGCTCTCGTACCTGCGCGACGAGTACGGCCCGGCGCTGCGCTGGAGCCTGCGCCCTTATCCCCTGCGGCCGGAGAACCAGATCCCCGACAAGAAGCAGCGCTCGGTGCTGGCCCGGCACTTCCGGCGGGTGGCCCGCGAGGCGGAAGGAAAGGGCGTGAAGGCGGACCTGTGGACGGGGCAGGATCCGCCGGCCAGCTCCGCCCCGCCCCTGGTGGCGCTGGAAGCGGCCCTGGCGCAGGGCCCTGATCTGCAGAGGGCGCTGCTCCAGGCCATGCGCCGGGCGGCGTTCCTGGAAGGCATCAACGTCAGCCGCCGCGACGTGCAGCTGGAGCTGGCCTCCCGCGCCGGACTGGACGTGGCCCGGCTGGTGGAGCAGCTCGACGATCCGCGCATGGTGCAGGAAGTGGGCGACGCCACCGAGGAGGCGGAGGCCCTGGGCATCAAGGGCGTGCCGGCGCTGGTGATCGGCGGCGAGTGGCTGGTGCAGGGCTGCCGGGAGATGTCGGAGTACCGGCAGGTGATCGACAAGTACCTGAGCGAGCGGGTGGCGGCGGCTCAAGTGCGCACGATGCATTAGGACGAAGCCCCGTCGACGACCACGTTGGATCTTGGCATCCCTTCCTGCGCGGTTTCGACTAGACTCCGCGCGCCATGGCACCCGTCCTTGCCACCCTGATCATCGTCGCCGGCCTGACCGTCTTCGCCTGGATCATCTCCTGGCGCGTGCGACCGCTGCTCTTCGCCCGCGGCGACGTGCGCTGGGACGATCCGGGGACCCGGACGGAGAGGCTGCTGCTCTACGGCTTCGGGCAGAAGCGCATGCCCTCCAAGCCGGAGCGGGAGGCGGGGGCGGCGCACGTCTGGATCTTCGTCGCCTTCCTGGTGGCCCAGCTCGGCACCCTGACCTCGTTCGGGCTGGCGTACGATCCGGCGTTCCACCTGCCGCTGTTGGCCCACGATTCCGGCCTGGGCCAGTTCTACCTGCTGGTGAAGGACGTCATCGACGTGCTGGGCACCGCCGGGTGCCTGGCCTTCCTCTACTTCCGCCTGGTGGAGAAGAAGGAGCGGATGACGCTCTCCTGGGAGGGCGTGTTCATCCTCTGCATGATCCTCGGCGTCCTCTGGAGCGACGTGCTGATCGACGCCGCCATGCTGGCCCGCGCCGGGGCCGGGGCGCCCTGGTACCTGCCGGTTTCCGGGCGGGTGTCGGAGTGGTTCTTCGGCGGGGTCACGCCGCAGGCCGCCGGGGCGGCGATGACGGTGGGAGTGCTGCTGCACATCGCCATCGTCATGGCGTTCCTCAACTTCCTTCCCCTGGGGAAGCACTTCCACATCCTCACCGGGCTCCCCACCGTTTTCTTCCAGCGGCTCGCGCCCCAGGGGCAGCTCTCCAAGCTGGACCTGGAGAACAGCGAGAAGTTCGGGGTGGCGAAGCTCACCGACCTCTCCTGGAAGGAGATCCTCGACACCTATTCCTGCACCGAGTGCGGGCGCTGCCAGACCTATTGCCCGACGTACGTGACGGGCAAGCCGCTGACGCACAAGGAAGTGAACCGCGCCATCCGCCACCACGCCCAGCAGATGGCGACACAGATGCCGCTGCCGCTGGCGATGCTCGCCCGCAAGCTCAACCGCATCCCGCCCGTGACGGGTGGAAGCCATGCCAACGGCCCTGGCGACGGGCACGGCGAGGCCCACGCCGCTCCGGCTCCGGCGGCGGACGGGGCCGTGGCGCAGACCTCCCTGCAGCTTCCCGCGGAGATGATCGAGAAGCTGCCGCCGCTGGTGGGCGAGGGCGGGGTGATCCCCGACGAGACGGTCTGGGCCTGCACCACCTGCGCCTGGTGCGAGCAGGCCTGCCCGGTGTTCATCGAGCAGCTTCCGCGCATCGTCGACATGCGCCGCAACCTGGTGCTGATGGAGAGCCGCTTCCCCGAGGAGGCAGCCCGGGTGTTCAAGGGGATGGAAGGGCAGGGCAACCCCTGGGGCATGGGCAGCAACCGCCGCGCCGAGTGGTGCGCCGACCTCGACCTGCCCGTCGCCGCCTCGCTCTCGCCCGAGGCGCTGGCGGAGATGGAGTACCTCTTCTTCGTCGGCTGCGCCGGCAGCTTCGACGAGCGGCAGAAGAAGGTCTCCCGGGCGCTGGTGAAGATCCTCCGGGCCGCGAAGGTGAAGTTCTGCATCCTGGGCGAGGAGGAAACCTGCAACGGCGACTCCGCCCGCCGGCTGGGGAACGAGTACCTCTTCCAGGCGCTGGCGCAGCAGAACGTGGAGACGCTCAACCGCTACGGGGTGAAGAAGATCGTCACCCAGTGCCCCCACTGCTTCAACACCCTGGGCAACGAGTACCCGCAGTTCGGCGGCCACTTCCGCGTGCTCCACCACTCCGAGGTGATCGCCCAGCTGGTGGCCGACGGGCGGTTGCGCCCGGGCGAGGCGCAGCTCGACGCGCCGGTCACCTACCACGACAGCTGCTACCTCGCCCGGCACAACGGCATCAGCGAGGCCCCCCGGCAGGCGCTGGTCTCCTTGGGGATCAAGGTCAAGGAGATGGAGCGCAGCCGCACCGAGACCTTCTGCTGCGGCGCCGGCGGCGGGCGGATGTGGCTGGAGGAGACCCTGGGCCAGCGCATCAACCAGAACCGGGTGGAGGAGGCGGCGAACGCCGTGGGAGGCAAGGGCACCATCGCCACCAGCTGCCCGTTCTGCCTCACCATGATCAAGGACGGCATCGGCGAGACCGGCCGCAGCGAGCAGCTGGAAGCGCGGGACATCGCCGAGCTGGTGGCGCAGTCGCTCCCGTGAGCGGCGTGGTCAGCGTCCGGCCCTTCGCCCTCCCCGATCTCACGGCGGCGGCCCGGTTCGGCGACGCCGCACGCGCCCTCGATCCCCGCATCGAGCCGTTCGCGCAGCGGCTGGGGCTGCTCGCCACCGGCCCCCGCGCCCGGCTGGATCTCTGGCGGGTGGCGGCGGGGGAGGACGGCGGGCTCTACGGCCTCTCCTTCGCGGCCCTGCGCGAGTCCGCCTCCCGGCCGGTCTACGACTTCTCCGCGGCGGTGCATCCCTCCTTGCGCAGGCAGGGGCTGGGGCGGGCGCTGGCCGAGGCGGCGCTGGGCAGCGGGGCGGTGCTCCGGGCGCGGGTGCGCGACGACGCCAGCCCCGGGATCGCGTTCTTGCGGGCACTGGGATTCGCCGAGAGCGGGGCGCAGCTCTCGCTGCAGTGGGTCGGCGGGACGCGGCTGGAGGCGCCGCCCCTGCCGGCGCTGCGCATCCGGCCCGCCTCCACCCGCGACGCGCCCGCGCTGCGCCTGTTGGCGGACGCCGCCTGGGCCGGGGCGCCCGACGCGTTCGCCTCGCGGGCGGACGAGATCGCCCAGCTCTTCTCCGCGGAGGATCGGCTGGTGCTGCTGGCGGCGTCGGAGGGCCGGCCGGTGGGGTACCTGTCCGGCGTCAACCTGGGGCGGACCCTGGGGATCGAGGAGGTGGCGGTGCTGCCGGAGTTCCGGCGCATGGGGATCGGGCGGGCGTTGATCGCGCGGGCGCTGGAGAAGGCGCAGAGCGCCGTGCTCTCGGTGGGCGAGTCGAACACGCCGGGCCGCGCCCTCTACCGCTCGCTCGGGTTCCGGCAGACGGCCCGGCGGCTGGTGATGATCCGCCCGGTCTAGGGAAGCCGGCTCTTCACGGGCGCAGGGGGCGCGGTCTTGGAGCGGGCCACGCGCACCAGGCGCACCCGGCGGTCATCGCGCTGCTCCACTGTCAGCTCCAGACCGCCGATGAAGAAGCGATCTCCCGCCTGGGGAATGGCCCCGGCGGTGGAGTTGAGCAGCCCGCCCAGGGTCTCGAAGTCGCCCTGGTCCGGCAGCCGGGCGCCCAGGGACTGGTTCAGGTCCGTGAGCCGCGTTTCCCCCCGCACCAGCGCCGTGCCGTCCGGTCCGAAGGCCGGCGCCGGGCCCTCCTTGTCGTGCTCGTCGCGGATCTCGCCGACGATCTCCTCCAGGATGTCCTCCAGGGTGACGATCCCGGAGAACCCGCCGTATTCGTCCACCACCAGGGCGAGCAGCGAGCGCTTCTGCTGCATCTCCTTGAGCAGCTCGCCCACCGGCTTGGTCCAGGGGACGAAGAGGGCGGGCCGCACCAGGTCCTGCAGCACGATCAGCTCCGGGTGGGCGAGGAGCGGGATCACGTCCTTGGCGTGCAGCACGCCCTTGATGTGGTCGAGGTCGCCCTCGTAGACCGGCATCCGGGTGTGGCCTTCCTCGGCCAGCAGGTCGATCACCTCGTGCGGCGCGGCGTCGAGCGGCACCCCCACCACCCGGGTGCGGGGGACCATGATCTCCTTGGAGGTCCGCTCGGCGAACTGGAAGAGGCCGTGCACCAGCTCCGGCGAGGGCGCTCCCGCCCCTCCGCCCCGCGCCTCCTCGCTGAGGATCTTCTCGATCTCCTGCAGCGGCGGGGGCGGCGGCGTGTAGCGGGCGGTGGCCCCGCGGCGCAGCAGGAGCGCGTCGAAGAGCTTGAGGAGCAGGCGCACCGGGACGCGGAGGATGCGGCAGACCAGCCAGGCGGGGCCCGCCAGGGCGAAGCTCCAGGAGAGCGGCCGGGCGGAGGCGAGCGAGCGCGGGGCGAGGTCGATCGCCAGCGCCACCACGCCGGCCAGAAGGCCCGCCACCAGCTGCAGCGTGCTGCGCGAGTTGGAGTGGACGCCCGCCCGGAAGAGCACGTCGCCCACCACGATGGCGCAGGCCACCGCGGCGAAGGCCAGGAGCGCGGAGGAGAGGCCGCGCAGGGCCGCGGCGGTGGACTCGGGCTCGCGCTTCATCGCCAGGAGCCAGCGCGTGCGCACCGGCTGGAGCTCCTCGCGCGCCCGCACCTCGTCCTCTCCCACGGCGAGCAGCGCGGTGTCGGCGGCCTGGAGAAGAGCGCGGCCCGCCAGTGCGGCGCCGGCCGCGAGGAGCTCGAGCATTCCGGGCGATCGTAGCCCCGCCGATCGCAGCCGCCAACCCCAAAGCGCGCGGACTGTCGCGGCGCGGTGTGCTAGGGTGCGCGCCTCGGGGAGGCGTCAATGAAGGCGCGCGTCGTGGTCACCTTGAAGAAGTCGGTGCTCGATCCGCAGGGGCTGGCGGTGGGACGCGCCCTGGGGTCGCTCGGCTTCAGCGAGGTCAAGGACGTCCGGCTGGGCAAGATCATCGAGCTGGACCTGGAGGCGAAAGACCCCGGGGAAGCGAAGAAGCGCGTCCAGGACATGTGCGAGAAGCTCCTGGCCAACACGGTGATCGAGGAGTACCGGGTGGAGGAGATCCGCTGATGTTGTTTGCGGTGGTGGTCTTCCCCGGCAGCAACTGCGACCACGACGTCTACCACGTGGCCAAGCACGTGCTGGGCTGCGCCGCGCGCTACGTCTGGCACAAGGACCGGGACCTGCGCGGCGCCGACGTGGTGGTGTTGCCGGGGGGGTTCTCCTACGGCGACTACCTGCGCACCGGGGCCATCGCCCGCTTCTCTCCCATCATGGAGGAGATCCGGAAGTTCGCCCAGCGGGGCGGACACGTGATCGGGATCTGCAACGGGTTCCAGATCCTGCTCGAGGCGGGGCTCCTGCCCGGG
>DATKAG010000183.1:0-7313 GCA_035498355.1 Myxococcales bacterium
CTGGGCCACCTGGTGCCACTCCTGCCTCTCCATGCAGCGCTTCGTGATCTCCGATCCGGGGATGGCCCCGGTGAAGGACGCGGCGGTCTTCAGCTCGGTGGAGACGGAGCGGGAGGTGAACAAGCCGGCGGTGGAGAAGCACCCCGTCGACGCCTGGCCGACCTTCCTCATCGTCGATCCGGACACGGAGGCGGTGCTGGGGCGCTTCCTGGGATCGGGCACGGTGCAGGACCTGCGGGCCTTCGTGCAGGACGGCGTCCGCGCCTTCCGGGAGAAGGGGAAGCCGGCCGATCCCGCCTGGGCGGCGCAGAGGGAAGGGGACGCGGCGCGCGCCCGCGGGGATCTGAAGGCGACGGCCGCCGCCTACGGGATGGCGGTGCGGCTGAGCAAGGCGGACGATGCGCAACGGCCGGAGAGGCTCAACCTCTACCTCTCGGCGCTCTCCAGGGAGAAGGACTACCGCACCTGCGTGCGCGCCGGGCTGAAGGAGGCGCCGCACACGCCGGCCAGCGCGCTGGGCGTCGACTTCCAGGCGTTCGCCTTCGCCTGCGCGGAGAGCCTGCCCAAGGGCGACGCGGAGGCGGTGCGGATGCACGAGCTGGCCATCGCGCGCGTGCGGGAGATCCTGGGTACGCCGGGCGCGCCGCTCTCCGTCGACGACCGCAGCGACGCGCTGGCGAACCTCTCGGAGATGCTGGACGCGAAGGGCGATCACCCGGGCGCCCTGCGGGCGATGAAGGAGCGGGCGGCCTTGCTGGAGAAGGCGGCGGCGGCAGCGCCCGACGCCACCCTGGCCTCCACCTTCGACGCGCACCGCACGGACACGTACCTGTACCTGCAGGAGCCGCAGAAGGCGGAGCGCCTGCTGGAGCAACGCGAGAAGGAGATGCCCGAGGACTACAACCCGCCGGCCCGGCTGGCGCGCGTCCTCTACGAGCAGAAGAAGCTTCCCGAGGCGGAGGCGGCCGTGGACCGGGCGCTGGCGAAGATGGATCGCGGGCAGCGCCGGGTGGGCATCCTGAAGCTCAAGGAGAAGATCCTCCAGGCCCGGGGAAAGAGCACCACCGCGGTGCTCACCGAAGAGCTCGAAGTCCTCCGCTCTCTCCCGAGCACGCAGCGCCGGCCGGAGCAGGAGGCGGCGCTCGAGCGCACCCTCGGCAGCGCAAGGCGATGAAGCCCCTGCCCGTAATGTGCGCCGGCGGGCGTCTGCTGGCATAATGACCGGTCGAGATGCAGCCGGCCACCCCTTCGCTGACCTCGCGCATCCTGGGCATCCGCAGGGTCCGCCAGGCGCTGGCCCTGGCGCTCTTGATCGCCGTGGCCTTCAGCGCGGCCTTCGTGCTCACCCCCTCGCGCTTCACCCCGGCCATCCCGGGCGACGACGCGCTCGGCACCCTCTTCTCCGGCACCCTGAAGGCGAACCGCGACTACGACGTCAGCGACCCCGTCACCACCGCGGCCAAGCGGGAGGAGGCGGCCCGCTCGGTCTGGCCGGTCTACGACTTCGACGGCACCTCGGGGGAGACCCTGCAGCGGCGCATCTCCGACGCCTTCGCCCGGGGCCGGGAGGCGCTGGCCCACTGGAAGCAGCAGAACGCGCTCCGGCCCGATCACCGCATCGACCCGGAGGCCCTGCGCTTCCTCCTCACCCAGCGCGACGAGTTCTGGAAGGCCCTGCAAGCGGTGGTGGACGACGAGGACTACCGGGCGCTGGCGAAAGCCGGGTTCGATCCCGCCCTGGAGCGCGCGGCCTTGCGCCTCGCCGGGCTGGCCGCGTCGGGCTTCGTGGTGGAGGAGCGGGGGCTGTTGGCCGCCGATCGCGAGCGGGGGATCGTGGTCCGCACCCTGGGCGGGCTGGGAGCGCCCCCCGAGCAGGCGGTGCGGGACATCGACCGCATCCAGGACCTGCAGGAGGCGCGGGAGAACGTCGACCGCCTGGCCGCCGATCAGATCGCGGACCTGCCCCCGCGCACGGTGCGGGCGGTGACCATGCTGGTGCGCCGCGCCCTGCGGCCCAACCTGGCCTACAACGACGCGGAGACGCGCCGGCGGCAGGAGGCGAAGCGCGCAGCGGTGAAGGAAGTGCTCCTCCAGGTCCGCAAGGGGGAGAAGATCATCGGCGACGGCGAGCAGGTGACCAAGACCCACCTGCTCATCTTCCACGCCCTGCGCGCCGCCGGCCGGGCCAGCGCCGCGGACCAGGTGCGCTGGGGCGGCGGCCTCTTCGCCGCCTTGCTCTGCGCCGCGATCTTCGAGTTCGGGCGGAGGAACCTGCGCAAGTTCCGGCCCCGCAGCCGCGACGTCTTCCTCCTCGCGGCGCTGCTGGTCGGCCAGCTCTTCCTGGTCAAGGGCGCCATCGCCGGGGCGGACGCGCTGCACGATCTCTTGCGCGACCAGCTTCCCCCCTCCCTGGCACAGCTCGCCCAGGCGGTGCCGGCGGCGGTGCCCTACGCCCTGGGATCGCTGCTGGTGCGCTTCCTCCTCACCAGCGAGGCGGCGCTGCTCTGGACCGCCGCCTTCGCCCCGCTCTGCGGGCTGCTCGCCGGAGGTTCGCTGCAGGTGGCGGTGGCGGCGCTGGTGGGCGGAGTGGTGGCCGCCGACCGGATCGGCCATGCCGGCCGGAAGAGCGCCGTGTTCCGCGCCGGGCTCTTCACCGGGCTGGCCACCGCCATCGTCCTGGCCTCGTTCGCCATGTTCCAGGGGCGCTTCTGGACCTGGGACACCCTGGCGGCGGTGCTGGGCGCGGTGGCCTGCGGCGCCCTCGTCCTTCCCCTGCTCGCGCTGCTCCTCTCCCCGGTGATCGAGGCGCTCTTCGGGTACGTCACCGACGTCGAGCTGCTCAAGCTGGCGAACTTCAACCACCCGGTGCTCAAGGACCTGATCGTGCAGGCCCCGGGGACCTACCATCACGCCATCCTCATCGGGCAGCTGGTGGAGGCGGCGGCGCGGCAGATCGGCGCCAACCCCTTGCTGGCGCGGGTGGGCGCCTACTACCACGACATCGGCAAGGGCAAGAACCCTCTCTACTTCGGCGAGAACCAGAAGGGCGAGAGCCGGCTGGACGGGCTGACCCCGGTGGTGGCCGCCGAGGTGATCCAGCGGCACGTGCAGGAAGGGGTGGAGCTGGCGCGGCAGGCGAAGCTGCCGCGGCAGGTGATCGACTTCATCGTCCAGCACCACGGCACCCGCCTGGTGGCGTACTTCTTCCACCGGGCCAAGGAGGAGGCGGAGCGGGACGGCACGCCCCCGCCCCGCGAGGAGGACTTCCGCTACGCCGGCCCCAAGCCGCAGAGCCGGGAGGTGGCCCTGGTGATGATCGCGGACATGGTGGTGGCCACCTCCCGCAACCTGGCCGTGGCCACCGCGGACAAGCTGCGCGCGCTGGTGGACCGGGGCATCCAGGCGGTGGTGGCCGAGGGCCAGCTCGACGAGTGCGAGATCACCCTGCGCGACCTGGAGCAGACGGCCCGCAGCTTCGCCGAGTCGCTGGAGCGCATCTACACCAACCGCAGCGACGCCCCGCCCACTTCGCCGCGGCTCCGGGTGCTCGAGCCGGAGCTGAAGCGAGCGTAGAAGAACCGTGGTCGTCGACGTCAACGACCACGTCGATGCGTCACCAGCAGGCCCTCGCCTGGCGGCTGGCTGCGGACGGGAGCCGGTGTGTCCAGCTTCCCTTCATGCGGGTGAAGCCGGGCCGGGTGATCGTGCTCGACTACAGCGTGCGCGTGGGGACGGGGCGGGTGGTGGAGTCCAGCGCCGGCAAGGCGCCGATCGAGTACCTGCACGGCTCCGGGCAGATCCTGCCCGCGCTGGAGCGCGCGCTGGAGGGGCTGGGGGAAGGCGAGCAGGCCTCCTTCAGCATCGCCGCGGGCGAGGCTTACGGCGAGCGCAAGGAGGACAACGTGGTCTCGCTTCCGCGCTCCCTCTTCCCGGCGGAGGTGAAGCTCGCCAAGGGACTCTGCCTCTACGCCCGGGCGAGCGGCGGGCAGAGCCATCCGATCACGGTCATGGAAGTGAAGGAGGACATGGTGGTGGTGGACTTGAACCACCCCCTGGCCGGCGAGCGCCTCTTCTTCGAGGTGAACATCCGCGGCGTCCGCCCGGCGGGAAACCAGGAGCTGTTCGCCGGCCGCGCGGCGGAAGCCGAAGTCGTCTGAGCGCTCATCGGAGCCGATCGAGCCAGCGCGCAACCTCCAGCTCCCGCCCCGGCGAGGGGTCCTTTCCCAGGGCGTTGAAGGCCGCGCGCGCCGCGGCCTCGTCCCCGGTGTGCCAGGCGGCGATGCCGCGCATCCTCAACGCCTCCTGGACGAAGAGCGGTCCGGGCAGCTCGCGGCGCAGGGCGCTGGCCGCGAAGGCGGCGCACTCGGGCCAGGCGGCGCGGTTCTGCATCTGCTTGGCCAGGAGATAAGCGGCGAGCCCGTCGCGGGGCCTGAGCAGGTCCAGGTCGCGCAGGCGCAGGAGGATCTCCGGCGCGTTGTCGCTCTCCGCGAACAGCGGCCGCAGCGCCGGCCAGGCCGGCGGGTCCCGCACCGCCAAGAGGCGCACCGTCAGCCCCCGCTCGCTCACCTCGGACTGGGGAAGCTGCTGGGCCTCCCGGTAACGGGAAAGCGCCCGCGTCGCGTCGCCCGCTTTCCAGGACGCGTCGCCGGAGTCGGTGAGCACCTGGGCGCGCAGGGGAAGCGAGAGCTTGGAATGGGCCAGCGCTTTCGCCTCGCTCGCTTCCGCCGCGGCCGGATCCTTCGCCGCCCTTTGCGCCCGCGCCAGCGCCAGGAGGAGCGTCGGATCGTCGGGCTCCAGGCTGGCGCATCGCGCCCAGAGCGAGGCCGCCCGCTGCGGGTCGCGCGCCGCCCGGGCCTGTTGCTCGAGCGTGGCCACCTCGTGGGCGCAGCGCTTGCGCACGATCCCCGGCGCCGCGTACCGCTGCGAGGCCAGGGCCACCGCCCGGGGCGGCTCCTTCAGGCCGTCGAGAAAGGCCAGGTACTCGGGGAGCAGCGAGCGCAGGTCGAGCGGCTCCTTGCCCGCGTAGACCCGGTTGAAGGCCTCGGCCCCGCGGGTCTCGCGGAAGAAGTGGAGGAACGATCCGGCGGCGGTGTACGCCCGCACGCCCGACTCGGCGTAGAACATCCCCCGGCGGAAGAGCCGGCCCAGGTCGGGCAGCAGGGCCAGCTCCTTCAGCGCCCTTGCCTCCTCGTGCACGGTGAACTCTCCGGGCGGCCAGTCCGCGGCCACCGCCACTCCCTCGGTGAGGGCCATCTGCGGGACGAGGCCCCCCGGGACGCCCCAGGGCCCCTGCGCGATCCGCGCTCCGATGGCGTGGGCCAGCTCGTGGCGGAGGATGGGGTGGGGCGCCGGAGCGTCGTTGATGTGGATCTGCCGGAGCCAGGGCTTGGTGAAGCTGGTCTGCGCGGCGCCGATCAGCGTCCGCTTCTCTTCCGCCGAGCGGTAGAGATAGACGTCGATCCGCGGGCCGGGATCGATGCCGAAGAACTGCGCCACCGCGCGCACGTCGATCTCCGCGTCGCGCGCCAGGAGGGCCCGCTCCTCCTCCTTCTTCTCCCGGGGAAAATGGAGGAGCAGGTGCTCGGTGCCCAAGGTCCCCCCCAGCTCCGCGTCGATCTGGGCGGCGCTGGCCTTCCAGTGCAGCTGCTCCGCCCGCAGGGAGAGCCAGACGGCCGCCAGGCCGCAGGCGGCGAGCGCCAGCATGCCCCGGCGGCGGGGGCGGGGAGGCCCGGCGACGAGCGCGAGTCCGGCGCAGGCGCCGGCGTAGAGCAGGGTGTCGGCGCGGAAGAGCCAGAGCGCCGGCGAGGCGGCGATCGCCTCGTCGTAGATGGGGCCGGGGTACATCCCGCCCAGGTGGTGGTAGGCGAACACCTGCGGCCCGCGGATCAAGGGCCAGAGCGCGGCGGCGAGCGTGCCCGCGAAGACCGCGGCGTAGAGCCAGCCGGCGCGGCCCGGAGAGAGGAAGCCGCAGGCGACTCCCAGGGTGCAGGCGAGGATCGCCGAGGGCACGGCCACGGCCAGGTAGAGGGTGAATCCGCCCAGCGGATCGCAGGCCGGCCGCCGCAGGCCGTTGAGCAGCAAGAGGGTCAGGGGGATGCCCAGGGCCCAGAGCGAGAACCAGAGGGCGCGGGAGAGCGCCCGGGTGGATGACTCGCGCTCCATCCGGGCGGCGGCGATCCCCGGGATTCCCCCGAAGAGGCCGGCGGCCAGCGCCACCAGCTCGCTCAGCTCGTAGCCCAGGTGGTCGAGGAGGGGGAGGAAGCAGGCCGCGAGCGAGAGGACGGCGAGGAGCGCGAGATAGAGCCGCGGCCCCAATCTTGCCCCGATGCGGCCGCTGCTGTCAGATTGCTCGGCGATGGCTCCTCCCGAAGAGCTGCGACGCGGCCCGCGCGCGCCCCTCAGGCTGCGGGTCGGCTACGAGCAGATGAACACCTTCTTCTCCGACTATACGAAGAACTTTTCCCAGGGGGGGACCTTCATCAAGACCCCGCGGCCCCTGGAAGTGGGCAGCCGCTGCCAGTTCTCCTTCTCCCTTCCCGCCCTCGCCGATCCCCTGCTGATCGAGGGAGAGGTGGCCTGGATCCTCAAGGCGGAGGAGGCGGAGCGGCGCGGGGGGGAGGCGGGGATGGGGATCCGCTTCGTCTTTGCGGACGAGGCGGCGCGCCGCGAGTTCGAGCACCTGGTGGAGCGATTGATGGAGGAGAGCCTGGGCCCTCAGGCCGCGCAGGGCCTGCTCACTCGCTCACGCCGATGAAGGCCGCCCGGGTGCCGGGCCCCACCCCATGGGCCGCGGCCTCGCCTCCCGAGACCTCCACCACGTAGCGCGAGGGTTTGCCCACCGAGCGGGGAGTGTCGGTCTGCGGGGCGGCGTTGGCCACCACCCCCACCACCGCCCGGGTCTCGTCGAGGAAGATCAAGTCCAGCGCGATCACCGTGTTGTGCATCCAGAAGGACCGCTCGTCGGTGTCGGGGAAGACGAAGAGCATCCCCTGGTCCTGGGCGAGCGAGCGGCGGAACATCAGTCCCCGGGTGCGGGAGGCCTCGTCGGCGGCGATCTCCACCTTCACCAGCCAGGGTCCCCGCGGGGTCTCGAAGCGCACCGTCCCCTGGGCCAGGGCGGGGGCCCCTTTCTCCGAGGCCTCGCCCTGGCAGGTCCCGATGCAGATGAGCGCGGCGACCAGTCGTCGCATGCGCGCAGGTTATCTCATCTGACGCAATACCAGGTGGAGCCGAGCTGGCCGAAGAGCTGCTGGTACCGGTCCGGCGAAAGGCGCGCTTTCAAGGTGTCCAGATACTTCTGATCGATGGCGAGC
>DATKAG010000184.1:0-2284 GCA_035498355.1 Myxococcales bacterium
TACGAGGACAAGGTGGCGCGGCGGGGCATCCGCATCCGCGACGTGCTCAAGGCCAGCGCCCTGAAGGAGAAGCTGGAGCAGCGGCTGAAGGAGGCGAACGCCCAGATCGAGTCGCTGGGCGGGGAGAAGTGCGAGCTGGAACCGCTGGTCGACTGGGCGCTGCAGCTGGGCGAGCGGATGCGGCCCTACGTGGGGGATGCCAGCGAGGTCCTCTCCCACGAGGTGGCCAAGGGGCGGGCGGTGCTCTTCGAGGGCGCGCAGGGGACCCTGCTGGACATCGACCACGGGACCTACCCCTACGTCACCTCGTCCAACACGGTGGCGGGCAACGCGCCCGTGGGCGCCGGGCTGGGGCCCACCGCCATCGACTCGGTGATCGGCATCACCAAGGCGTACACCACCCGGGTGGGCAACGGCCCCTTGCCCACCGAGCTGCACGATGCCACCGGGGAGAGGCTGCGCAGCGTGGGAGCGGAGTACGGGGCCACCACCGGCCGGCCGCGCCGCTGCGGCTGGCTGGACGCGCTGGTCCTGCGCTACGCCGCCCGGGTGAACGGGCTCTCGGGGCTGGCCATGACCAAGCTCGACGTGCTCACCGGGTTCGAGAAGATCTTCGTGGCGGTCGGCTACAAGCTGGCCAACGGCAAGACTGCCTCCGAGTTCCCCTCCGACCCCGAGCTGCTCGAGCACGCCCAGCCCCTCTACGAGGAGCTGCCCGGCTGGAAGGAGCGGCTGGGCGACCTGCGCGAGTACCAGGAGCTGCCGGAGAACGCCCGGCGGTACATCGAGCGGGTGGAGCAGCTGGTGGGCGTGGAGGCGATCGCCGTCTCGGTGGGAGCGGAGCGCGCCCAGACCATCGTTCGCAAGAACCCATTCCGGCACGTTTGAGGATTGCGTGACCCCCCGGCCCGCGTGGAAAGGTGGAGGCGGGCTGGCCGAGGGGATCGGCGTCCGCTTCGGGCCCCCGCTGCCCCGGAGGGCAGCGCAGGAGGAGAGAGCCGTGACTGAACCCGTCATCGTCGATGCCATCCGCACCGCGCGCGGCAAGCGCAAGGGCGCGCTCTCCGGGCTGCACCCGGTGGATCTCCTGGCCCGCACCCTGGCCGGCGCCCTGGACCGGGCCAACGTCAAGCCGCAGGACGTGGACGACGTGATCATGGGCTGCGTCACCCAGGTGGGGGAGCAGGGGATGAACATCGCCCGGGGCGCGGTGCTGGCGGCCGGGCTGCCCATCGAGATCCCCGGCGCGACGGTCAATCGCTTCTGCGGCTCCGGGCTGCAGGCGGTGAACTCCGGGGCCCAGGCGGTGGCCTCGGGCGCGGCCCAGGTGGTGGTGGCCGGCGGGGTGGAGCACATGACCCGGGTGCCCATGGGGTCCGACGCGCTGGGCGGCGAGGGCCCGGTCTCGCCCGGACTCCTGGAACGCTGGCCGGACCTGGTGCCGCAGGGGCTCTCGGCGGAGATGATCGCGGCGAAGTGGGGCTACTCGCGGCGGCAGCTCGACGAGTTCGCCGTCTCCTCGCAGCAGAAGGCGGCCAATGCCATCGAGCACGGCTGGTTCTCCCGGGAGATCCTCCCCCTCAAGCTGGAGGGCCGCGCCTTCGACCGCGACGAGCACCCGCGCCCCGGCAGCACGGTGGAAACGCTGGCCGCCCTCAAGCCCTCCTTCAAGGAGGACGGGGTGCTGCACGCGGGCAACTCCTCGGGCATCGTCGACGGGGCCGCCGCGGTGGTGATCGCGGCCAAGGGCAGGGCGCGCTCGCTGGGCCTCAAGCCGCGCGCGCGCATCGTCTCCATGGCGGTGGCGGGCAGCGACCCGGTGCTGATGCTCACCGGGCCCATCCCTGCCACGCGCAAGGCGCTCGCCCAGGCCGAGCTGACCTTGGCGGACATCGACGTGTTCGAGATCAACGAGGCCTTCGCTCCGGTGCCCCTGGTGGTGGCGCAGGAGCTGGGGATTCCGCTGGAGAAGGTGAACCCCAACGGGGGAGCGATCGCGCTCGGGCACCCGCTGGGAGCGACGGGGGCCATGCTGCTCGCCACCGCCCTGCACGAGCTGGAGCGCACCGGGCAGCGCCGGGCGCTGATCACGCTCTGCATCGGGTATGGGATGGGGATCGCGACCATCATCGATCGCAAGGTGGACTAGAGCGCATTTCATAACCTCTCCCGTCGCCGAGGCCGCGTTTGTGCGTCGCACAACCGCTCGGCGGATCTGCGGCGCCGGGCGGCGTCGCTCCTCGTCAACGTACAGCCCGGTACGTTTCCTCGTCGCTCCTTGCGC
>DATKAG010000185.1:0-10431 GCA_035498355.1 Myxococcales bacterium
CGTGCAGCAGCGTCTCCACCCGCTGCTCCGGCGTGCTGGCGCGGAAGAACTTGGGCCGCAAGGTGATGCAGTAGAGGGCGCGCTTTCCCTTCAGTGAGACCTTGGCCTTGGCCAGCGGCTTGATGGTGGCCCGCGACCCGCGGCGGGCCTCGCCGGCGACGAAGAGGATGCGCGCGGGCTGGATGTGGGACAACTCGGGCACCTTCCGCGCCATGTCCGACGCGATGCGGCGGCAGAGCAGCGTCGCGTTGGGCCGTGGCGCTCTTCGGGTGCGCATGGGTGCGACCAGCGTTCGCCTGGGACGCTATCACGGCGATGGTACACTCGGGAGCGTGAACGACCGGAAGTACTGGGTGCGCACCGAGCACGGAAAGGTGTGGGGCCCCTATACCGTGGCGGCACTCGAGCGGCTGCGCGGCCAGCTCACGGAGAATTGCCAGGCCTCCACCGACGGCGAGGAATGGCTGCCGGGCGCGGACTTTCCCGAGCTGCGCGGACTTCTGGTGCCGGCGAAGAAGGTGGAGCGACAGACGGGCATGCCGCCGGTGACGCCCCGGATCACCCGGGCGATGGCGGAGGCGTTTGGCGTCTCCGACGTCACCGTGCCGGTGGCGCCCACGGCTTCGCAGCCCGACGGGGCGGTGGAGGAGCGGGCGCCCTCGCCCCTCTCGGCGCCCGCGCCTGAGGCCAGCCCGCCGCCGCCGGTGGCCAAGCCCAAGCCTCCGCCGCCGCCTCCGCCCCCTCCGGTGCTGGAGGAGCTGCCCCCATCCGCTGACCTGGCGCAGGCCTCGCCCGCCCGGCTCTACGCGCTGGCCGTGGCCACCTCCGCCACCGGCGCGCTGCAGTTCGAGCTCGACAAGGGCAAGACGCTGCGCATCGCCTTCCGCCGCGGGGCGCCCGAGCACTTCACCTCCAGCGATCCGGAGCTTTCGCTGATCCGCTTCCTCCAGGCGAAGAAACTGCTGGCGGCGGAGAAGGCACTGGAGGCGGAGGAGCAGGCGCGCAAGAGCGGACAGGACGTGCTCTCGGTGCTCTTCCAGCTGCAGCTCATTCCCCCGGCGGACGCGGTCCGGCTGATCGGGGAGTACAGCGCCTTCCTCCTCGATCGCGCGATGGTCTGCTGGCGGGGAAAGTTCAGCTTCGAGAAGGATGCTCCACCTCCGCCCGGCGCGTTCCCCCTGGGGTCGCGCTGGGGAATGCTGGTGGACTCGGTGCGGCGGATCGAGGTGCCGCTCTTGCGCGCCCGGCTGGGCAAGCGGCTCCTGGTCCCGGTGGTCCGCTCCGGGGGGATGGCCGCGGGCAAGGTGGAGGAGCTGCCCCTCAACGCGCAGGAAGCGCGCATCTACGCGGACATCGATGGGACGAAGACCGGAGATGAGGTGCTGCGCGCGCACGAGAGCGCCACCGCGCTGCACGTGCTCTACCTGCTCACCGAGCTGGGCCACCTTTCCTTCGCCGGCGGCTTGGAAGAAAAGGACGTGCCCGCCGCCGCCGCGGCTCCTCCTCCTCCTCCTCCTCCTCCGCAGGGGCAGAAGCCAGCCCAGGCGCCGCCTCCTGCGGCGGCGCGAGCCTTGCCGAAGACCACGCGGGAACCGCCCCGTCCCGCCGCGGCGCCCGCGCCGGCGCGCCCCGCCGCACCGCCAGTGATGAAACCGGTGGCGCCGGCCGCTCCTCCCAGGCCCGCGGCGCCGGCCGCGCCAGCCGTGTCGCGGCCTCCGCCCACCTTCGCCCAGCCGCCCGCCGACGAGTCGCTCGACGCCCAGAAGGTGCGCCTGGGCCAGCTCTGGGAGCGGCTGGCCGGCGTCGACCACTTCCAGGCGCTGGGGATGGAGCGGAAATCCGCCTCGGCGGCGGAGGCGAAGCGGAACTTCTTCGTGCTCGCCAAGGAGCTGCACCCGGACACCGTCACCGATCCCGCCCAGGCCGACCTGAAGGAGCTGAAAGAGCGCCTCTTCGCCCGCATCAACGAGGCCGCCCAGGTGCTGGGCGACGACAAGCGGCGCAAGGAGTACGAGGGCGAGCTGGACGGCAAGGCCGACACGGTGGACGTCTCCCGCATCTTTGCCGCGGAGGAGAACTTCCAGCGGGCGGAGATCTTCATCAAGGCCCACAAGTACCAGGAGGGCCTGGACCTGCTGGAACAGGCGATGCAGATGAACCCGGACGAGGCCGAGTTCTACGCCTGGCGGGGCTACGCGAAGTTCCTCATGTCCAAGGACCGCAAGGGCTCCTTCGAGGCCTGCGCCGGCGACTGCCGCAAGGCGATGAAGATGGTGGAGCGCTGCCTGCCCGCGCACCTCTTCCTCGGGCACATGGCGAAGATGACCGGCGATCTGAAGCTGGCGAGGAAGTGCTACACGAAGGTGCTGGAGCTGGACGAGAAGCACGTGGATGCGCAGCGGGAGCTGCGCCTGATGGGAAGCAAGGGAAGCTGATCATCCCGGAAGGATGATCTTCGGCTCTTCCTTCCGCGCCCGGTAGAGCAGGGCGGTGCGCCCCAGGACCTGCGCCACCTGCGAGGCGGTGCGACCCGCCAGGTGCTCCGCCGCGCCGTACCGGTCCTCCGGCGCGCTCTCGCCGATCTTCACCTTGATCAGCTCGTGCGTCTCGAGCTGCTGGTCGGTCTCCTTGACCAGCGCCTCGGTGATTCCCTCGTGTCCGACCTGGACCACCGGCTGCAGGTGGTGCCCCAGCGCCCGCAGGTGGCGGCGCTGCTTGCCGGACAGCCCTTCAGCCAACGTGGGCCCGCCTGGCGAAGTCCCGGTCCTGGGGGATCACCGAGGTGCGCGCGATCAGCGTGTCCAGCAGGCGGAGGAAGAGGAACACGTTGGGAATGGCGCCCACCGCCCCGCCGCCGAAGGCGAGCAGCTTGCCCTTCTGGCGGATGCTCAGGATGCCGCTCTGCACCGCCACCTTCTCGATCTCCGGCAGGGCGCAGGACTTGTAGCCGCCGAAGAGCTTGCGGGCGGACACCTTCTCCCGGTCGAGGATGAGCGCGCTGCCGAAGCGCACCTCTTCCCCGCGGTCCAGGGCGGCGCGGGCCTCGGCGAAGCGGGCCTTGGTCTGCTGGTCGGCGATGCGCTCGGCCAGCACGTCCATCCCCTTCATGTTGCCGGGCACCTTGCGCTTCTTGCCGTTGGCGTCGGTGAGGGTGAGGTAGATGTTGGTGCCCACCGGGATGAAGTAGTAGAGGCGCATCTTCACCGCCCGGTAGCGAAGCTCGGCCATCTCCGCCCAGCGCAGCGCCCAGAGCTGGCCCCGCAGGCCCCAGCGCTCCAGGCCGTCGGTCCGCACCACCACCTTGCTCCGGCCCTGCTGGACGATGGCCAGGATGCCCAGGACGAGCAGCGTTCCGCCGGCGGCGATGACCGGGAGCCGCGCATCCGCCTGCGCCTGTGGGAAGCGGGTGGCGAGCGCCACCAGCGCCCCGCCGGGAAGGACCAGCACGAGGAAAGCAAGGATGCGCCCGAACAGCGTGGCCGGGTGCGTGGCGACGATCTCCCCTTCGGGCGCCTGGAGCGGTTGCATGTCCGCGGACTCCTCAGCGCGCTTCGCCGGCGCGCTTCGTCGGCGGCGCGAAGAGCTCCTGCTGCTCCGGGATCAGCCCCAGTTTCTTCGCCACCGGAGCGAAGCTTCGCCGATGCAGCGGGCAGGCTCCTAGGCGCTCCAGTGCGTCCAGGTGGTCCGGCGTCGGATATCCCTTGTGGTCGCCGAACCCGTAGCCGGGGTATTCCGCGTCCAGGCTCGCCATCAGGCGGTCGCGGTGCACCTTGGCCACGATGCTGGCGGCCCCGATGGTGATGCTCTTGGCGTCGCCCTTGATGATCGGCTGCTGGGGCATGGAGAGCCCGTCCAGCTTGCGCGCGTCGATCAGGAGGTGCTGCGGCTGGGGATCGAGCGCCAGCACCGCGCGCTTCAGCGCCAAGAGGCCCGCCCGGTAGATGTTGATGGTGTCGATCTCCAGCACCTCCGCCCGGCCGATGCCGACCGCCACCGCCTGGGCGCGGATCTCCGGCTCCAGCTCGTCGCGCTCCTCGGGGGTGAGCTGCTTGGAGTCGTTGACGCCCTTGATGCGCGTGCCCGGCCGGAAGATCACCGCCGCGGCGATCACCGGGCCCGCCAGAGGCGCCATCCCCACCTCGTCGCAGCCGGCCACCAGCGCGATCCCCTGGTCCCAGAGCGGCTGCTCGAAGGCGCAGAGGCGGGAGAGCCGGCGGCCCTCGGCCTGGGCCTGGTGGTTGCGCCTCTCGATCTTCTCCGCCACCGCCCGGGCGCCGGCCCGGGGATCGCACTTCAGGGCGGAGAGCCCCCCGCAGGGCAGGTCCTTGCCTTCTTCCAGGTCGAGGCGCTGCAGCTCCGGCACCGGCGTCCTGCGGAGATCCTCCAAGCGCACGCCGGCAGCGTAGAGCGGCGCGGCCGGCCTGCGCAAGACCTGACTTTGCGATGGAGGATGCTCAGTCCGTTCCGATCTGCCGCAGCCGCTCGCCGCCGTCTACCACGATGTCCGCCCCGGTGATGAAGGAGGCTGCGCCGCTGGCCAGGAAGAGCACGGCGCCGGCCACGTCGGCGGGAGTGGCCAGCCTCTGCCCCAGCGGCACCCGGCGCGCGACCCGCTCGTAGTCCTCCTGGGTGGCCCAGAGGCGCTGGTTGGCGCCCTGGGTGTCCACGGGGCCGGGCGAGACGGAGTTGCAGGTGATTCCGAAGGGCGCCCACTCCACCGCCAGCGACTGCATCAGCGAGATCACGCCCGCCTTGGCCGCGCCGCTGGGAGCCATCAACGGGGAGCCGGACCAGGCGTTGGTGGCGGCGATGGAGATCACCCGCCCGCGGCCCGAATGGTTCAGCGCCTCGAAAGCCGCGCGGCACATGTGGAAGGTGCCGTCCAGGACCACGCCGGTGATGGCCCGCCAGCCGTTCTGGGAGATGGCGGCCGCCGGGGCGAGGAAGTTCGCTCCGTGGTTGTTCACCAGGATGTCCAGCCGGCCAAACTCGGCCACCACGCGCTCCACTGCCGACTGGCACTGGGAAAGCTCGCGCACGTCGCACGGCACGGTCAGGGCGCGGCGGCCCAAGGCACGCGCCGCGGCAGCCACCTCGTCCGACGGAGTGCGGGAGACCACGGCGATGTCCGCCCCCGAGCGGGCGAAGGCGTCGCAGAGCGCCCGGCCGATTCCTCCGGCGCCACCGGTGACCAGCGCCACCCGACCGGAGAGGTCCGCGATCATGCCTTCCCGGCCGGGTAGAGCTTCTCCGCCCGGGCCTTGAAGTTGGCCAGCAGGCCCGGCAGCGAGGTCTCGGCGAGCGCGCGCTCGATGAAGCCCGGCACCAGCGAGGAGAGCTTGAGATCGATGGTGTAGGTGGCCTCGGTGCTGCCCGGCTGGGGGCCGGCCTTGAGCGTCCAGGCGCCGTCGTTGCCCTTCATCATCTCGCCCTTGATCATCGTCCAGGCCAGGCGGGTGGGGCGGTCGGCGGTGTGCTTGAGCGTATAGGTGATCACCTTGGCCTTGATGTCGACGTTGTAGGTGACTTCCTGGATGGCCCCTTGCCCGGCCACGATCTTCGCCTTCTTCACCTCGGGGAGGAACTCCGGGTACTTCTCGAAGTCCAGGATCACGTCGAAGAGCTGATCGGCAGTGACCTGGATGACGATGGACCGGGTGGCCTGGGCCATGCGCGCGCTCCTCCCTGGAAGGAGGCGCGAGCTTACCATTCCGGCGCGGCGGCGCGGGCGCGAACGGGCCTGTGCTGGTGCGCGAGGGCGAGCAAGGGAGGGAGGAGCAGGCGGGGGAGCACGGCCAGCGTCAGCATTCCCCCGATCACCACGATGGCCAGCGGCTTCTGCGTCTCGCTGCCGATGCCGTGCGACACCGCCGCGGGCAAGAGGCCGATCAGCGCCACCGCGGCGGTCATCAAGGCCGGACGCAGCCCGCGCTCGGCGGCAAGCTGGACGCCCTCTTCCAGCCCCTGGCCGCCCGCCCACATCTTCCGGGCGTAGGTCACGACGATGATGGCGTCCTGCACCGCGATGCCGAAGATGGAGACGAATCCCATGGCGGCGGAGATGGAGAGATGGGTGCCTGTGACGAAAAGGGCGATCACCCCCCCGGCGCAGGCCACGGGGATGGAGAGGAGCACGATGAGCATGTCGCGCATCCCTCCCACCGCCGAGTAGACGAGGAAGGCGATGAGCACCAGGGTGAGGGGGATGATGATCTTCAGCCGGCTCGCCGCCGCCCGCATCTGGTTCGCCTCGCCCGCCCATTCCAGGTGCGTGTCGTAGGGCAGCTTCACCTCCTCCTCAACCCGCTCCTGCGCCTCGGCCACCGTGGAGCCCAGATCCCGGCCCCGCACGGAGAACTTCACCGGCGCGTAGCGGCGGTTGTCCTCGCGGTAGATCACCGAGGGGCCGTCCTCCTCGCTGATGGAGGCGAGCTGGCCGAGCGGGATTTGCGCCCCGTCGGGCGCCGGCACCAGGATCTGGCGGATGGCGCGCAGGTCCTTGCGGAAGGGCTCCGCCCAGCGGACCACCAGGTCGAACTTCTTCTCTCCTTCGTAGACCTGGGTGACCGCCTGGCCGCCGATGGCCGCCTGGACGATCGCGGCCACGTCGCCCACGTTCAACCCGTAGCGGCCGCAGCGCTCCCGGTCGGGCGAGATCTTCACGTCGGGCTGGCCCAGGGAGCGGAACATCCCCAGGTCCTCCACGCCCCGCACTCCTTGCAAGGCGGCGATCACCTCGCCCGCCTTCTCCTCGTTGACCTTGAGATCAGGCCCCACCACCTTGACGGTGTTCTCGCCCTTCACCCCGCTCATCGCCTCCTCCACGTTGTCGGCGATGGCCTGGGAGAAGTTGAAGTCGACGCCGGGGAAGGCCTCGCGCAGGTCGCGGGAAAGCTGGTCGGTGAGCCTGTCCTTGGTGACCCCGCGCCGCCACTTGTCCTGGGGCAGGAGCGGGGCGAACATCTCGATGTTGTAGAAGCCGGAGACGTCGGTGCCGTCGTCGGGCCGCCCCAGTTGCGAGACCACGGTGCGGATCTCCGGGTACTTCCGCCGCTCGCAGGGCTCGTCCTCGCAGCCGAGGACGATGCGGCGCATCCGCCCCACGTGGCTGGCGCTGGTCTCCAAAGAGACGCTGGTGGGCAACGTAGCCCGGATCCAGAAGTTCCCCTCCTCCAGCTTGGGCATGAACTCGCTGCCGATGGCGCCGAGCAGGGCCCCGGCCAGCGCCACCGGCAACAGCGCCAGGGCGATGGCCGCCCAGCGCCGGCGCAGGGCGAAGGAGAAGAGCGGCCGGTAGACGGCGTCCACCCAGCGGAGGAAGCGGTTGTCGTGGGCGTGTGGATCCTCGTGGCCCTGCCGGTGCTCGCTGCGGGTGTCCACCCGCAAGAGCCAGGCGGCGAGCGCCGGGGTGAGCGCCACCGAGAGCACCACCGCCCCGCCGATGGCGAAAGCGTAGGTGTGCGCCATGGGGGAGAAGATCACCCCGGCCACGCCCGTCATGGTGAAGAGGGGGACGAAGGCGAGGGTGATGATGGCGGTGGAGAAGAGCATGGGGCCGCCGATCTCCGCCGCCGCGTCGGCGATCCGCTCCCGCACCGGCCCGCGGCCGTGCGCCCCCAGGTGGCGGTAGATGTTCTCCACCATGATCACGGTGGAGTCGACGATGATCCCGAAGTCGATGGCCCCGAGCGAGATGAGGTTCGCGGGCGTGCCGGTGAACACCATCCCGCAGAAGGCCGCCATCAGGGCCAGGGGAATGTTCACCGCCGCTACCGCCGCCGCCCGCGCCTGCCCGAGGAAGACCCAGAGCACCAGCGTGACCAGCGCCATCCCCACGAGCAGGTTCTCCATCACCGTGCGTGTGGTCAGCTTCACCAGCCGCTCGCGGTCGTAGTACGGCTCGATCTCCATCCCGACGGGCAGCACGTGGTTCCTGCGGATGGCCTCCACCCGCTCGTGCACGCCCTTCAGCGTCTGCAAGGAAGATCCGCCGTAGCGCATGAGCACGATCCCCTGCACCACGTCGGGGTCGGCGTCCTTGCCCACGATCCCCAGCCGCGGCGCGGCTCCCTCCCGCACCTGGGCCACGTCGCGCACCCGCACCGGCGTCCCCGGCCGGGGCTGCGCCAGCACCACCTGCCCGATGTCGTCGAGGGAGCGGATCAGCCCCAGGCCGCGGACGTTGAACGACTGCTCTCCCAGCGTGAGGCGCTGCCCGCCCACGTTCTGGTTGGCGTTCGCCAGCGACTGGGTGAGCGACTGCAGGGTGAGCCCGTGGCCCTTGAGGCGGTAGGGATCCACTTCCACCTGGTACTGCTTGGTCTCCCCGCCGAACCCCACCACGTCCACCACCCCGGGGACCTGGCGGAACTGCCGCTCGAGGATGAAGTCCTGGGCCGTCTTCAGCTCGGCGAGCGAGTACCCCGGGCCCTTCACCGTGTAGCGGAAGATCTCGCCCACCGCGTTCCAGGGCGAGAGCTGGGGCTGGATGCCCGGGGGAAGCTGGATGAACTGCAGCCGGTTCAGCACCCGCTGCTGGGCGGTGTGGTAGTCGGGCGACCAGTCGAAGTAGCACTTCACGTCCGAGAGCCCGAAGAGCGACTGGGAGCGGAGGTGGTCGAGGTCGATCATCCCCGAGAGGCCGTTCTCCAGAGGGATGGTGACGTAGCGCTCCACCTCCTCGGCGCTCCAGCCAGCGGGCTGGGTGATCACCTCGATCATCGGCGCCACCGGGTTGGGGTACGCCTCGATGTCGAGCCGCGACCAGCACCACAGGCCCACGCCCAGGAGCCCGGCGGCCAGGGCCAACACCAGGATAGGCGCCAGGAGGGCCCGCTCCACCAGCCAGCGCATCAGAGCATCCCGCTCAGCAGCAAGGCGCCGGAAACCACCACCGCGTCGCCCGCCTGCAGGCCGGACTTCACGGGAACGAGGTCGCCCTGGGCCTCTTCCAGCACCACCCGCCGCCGCTGGAAACGCAGGAGCCCGTTCTCGGTGGTCCCTGCCTGCACGAACACCACCCGACCCTCGCCCACGTGGAGGACGGCGCTGCGCGGCACCACCAGCGCCTTGCGGCCGGGGGCGGCGATGGTCACCGTGGCGTACATCTCGGGCAAGAGCTCGTGCGCGGGGTTGGGAAGGGTGCAGCGCAGGCGGGCGGTCCTGGTGACGGGATCGAGGGCGGCGGACATCCACTCGACCGTCCCGGACCAGACCCGGTCCGGCCAGGCGATCACCTTCACTTGCACCGGCGCGCCTGGACGCACGCGCGAGAGGTCCGACTCGTAGACGTCCGCGTAGACCCAGACCGAGTCGATCGATCCCACCGTGAACAGCTCCGCTGCCGTCCCTCCGGAGAGCTGGCCCTGCACGTCGGTGCCCGGGTTGGCGGAGCGGGCGATCACCTCCCCGTCGACGGGCGAGCGGAGCAGCAGGCGCTGGGTGACCTTGTCCAACCCGCGCCGGCGGAAGAGGCCGGCGCGCTGCCGGGCGCGGGCAAGCTCGGCGCGGGCGCGCTCCCAGGCACCCTGGGCCTGGTCGAGATCGCGCTGGGCGCCGGCCTGCGCCTCGACCAATTCGCGCTGTCGCTTCAGCTCCCGCGCGGTGGCGGCCAGGTCCGCCTCCGCCTTGTCCACGTCGGAGAAGGCGGCGGCCACGTCGGGAGCGTCCAGCTCCAGAAGCGCATCGCCCTTGCGCATCCGCTGCCCGGGTGCCGCGTCGATCCGGGCGATCCGGCCGGACACCGGCGCGAAGACGTGCGCCACCCGCAGGTCGTCGAAGGCGATGCGCCCGGGCGCATCCAGGCTGGCCGCCACCTCCTGCTCGCCGATCAGATCGATGCGCATCTGCTGCGATTCGATCTGCTTCCGCGAGAGCCACACCTCTCCCGCCGGCGGCCGGACCGCCTCTGCCTCCGGCTTTTTCGCGCACCCGATCAGCGCGAGCACCGCGCAACAGAACCCCAGGTTCTTCACGGGCGCCCCAGGGCGGCGTCGAGCTGGAAGGCGGAGAGCCAGAAGTCGCGCAGGTTGCGCAGGTACTCGGAGCGGGTCTGGGCCCAGGTGCGCTGGGCGTCGAGCAGTTCCAGCAGCGAGGAGGCGCCCTTCTCGTACTGCACCTGCGCCAGGTCGCGCATCCGCCGCGCCCGGCCCAACAGGCGGCCGCGCATCCGCTCCACCAGCCGCCGGTTTGCCTCCACCGCCGCCAGCGCCGACTGCAGCTCCGCCCGGGCCTGTGCGCGCAGCTTCTCGCGGGCCAGGCCCTGCGCGCGGCGGTCGGCTTCGGCGCGGGCGATCTCGCCCGAGCGCCGGTAGAAGAGGGGCAGCTCGAGCTGGGTGCCCACCGTCAGGGTGGGAGGCTGGAGCGCGTTCTGCCCCGTGCCCTGCTGCTGGTACTGGGCGGAAAGCGCCACGTCGGGGATCCGCCGCTTCC
>DATKAG010000186.1:0-4424 GCA_035498355.1 Myxococcales bacterium
GCCCAGTCTCCCCTTGCCGCCGCGGCCGGGACCGCGAGCCGGTCCTGCCGTCCAGGTGGTCGAGCGGGTGGTCGGCCGCACCGTGCTACCGGTGCCCATCGGGCACGCCGCCACGCCTTCCTCGGCACGGGCGGGGTCGGGCAGCATCGACTTCTACCGGCCCCGGGCCGGGCCCGTGGCCGCTCCAGTCCGGCCGGTGCAGGCGTCCCGGCCCACCCAGGGCGGCCCCCGGGCGGACTCGACCAACCGCGGTACTCCGGCCCAGGCGCAGCCCCGGCCGCACGTGCTTCCCGCCACCCCTCAGCGGCCGCCGCCCCAGGCGGAGGGGTCCAAGGCGGCAACTCCCCACCCCTCTCCTCCGCCTCGCCAGGAAGGGCCGCGCGCCGGCCCGCCGAAGTCCACCGGCGAACAGCCGCAGACCCGGGAGCGGTGAGTAGATTCAGGGGAGGATGAGGCTGCCTTTGGCGGTGCGGGTCTTGGCGTGGGTGTCGGTGGGGGCCTGCATCGTCGTTTTCGCCCGGCAGCTCGATTGGGGACAGGTCGCCGGGGCATTCGAGGGGGTGAACCTCGGCCTCGCCGCCCTCGCCACCGCCATCGCCGTGCCTTGCGTCGCACTGCAGGGCCTGCGCTGGTCATCGCTGGTGAAGGCGGTGCGGCGGGTTCCCCGGTCCACGCCGGTCGCGGCCATCTACGTCGGCCAGGCCGCCAGCGCCCTGTTGCCCATGCGCGCCGGGGAAGCGGTGCGCACCGAGATGCTCGCCCGGGCCACCGGGATGGGCCGGGCCACGGCGCTGGGCACGGTGGCGCTCGATCACGGCGTCAACGGGGTGGTGATGTTCACTTTCGCCGCGCTCTTGCCGGCCCTGCTTCCCGTGCCCGGCTGGGCCGCGGCCGCGGCCTGGACGGGGATGGCCGGGGCCATCGCCCTGGTGCTCGTCCTGCTCTGGCTGGCCCGGCACCCGGAGCAGGCTCCGCAGGGACGGATCGCGCGGGCGGTGGCCCGGGTGCGCTCGGGCCTGGCCGCGGCGCGCGATCCCCGGGCGGTCTTCGAGGCGGCCCTCTTCTCCGCCCTGGCCTGGGGCGTGGAGATCGTGCTCACGCTGGTGGCCCTGGCGGCGTTCCACCTTCCCCACGACCTGCCGCACGCCATGGGCGTGCTCTTCGGGGTGAACCTCGCCCTCGCCATCCCTTCCCCGCCCGCCTCGCTGGGCAGCTTCGAGCTGGGCGCGGGGACGGCGCTGGTCGCCTTCGGCGGCGACGCCGGCCACGCCGCCGCCTTCGCCATCGGCCTGCACGCCATCCAGCTCCTGCCCGCTCTGGTGATGGGCGGCCTGATGCTCGCCGTGCTGCGCAAGCCAGCGCCGGCGGCCCCCCAGGGTACGCCGCAGGAAGCCTAGATCTCGCCCAGCACGCGCAGGTAATTGCCCCCGAGGATCCCGCGCAGCTCCTCGTCGCTGAAGCCTCGCTTCGAGAGGAGCTCGGTCAAGGCGGGGTAGCGGGTGGCGTCGCGGATGCCGGCCGCGCTGAAGACCCAGCCGTCGAAGTCGGTGCCGATCCCCACGTGCCGGGCGCCGGCCACGCTCGCCCCGTGCACGATGGCGTCCGCCATGGCCTCGATGGAGTCGGCGCCCAGCAGGTCCTTCCAGGTGATGATCCCGATCACCCCGCCCGAGCGGGCGATCTCCCGGGCCTGCTCGTCGGCCAGGTTGCGCTCGTGCTGGGCGAAGCGGCGGAAGCCGGTGTGCGTGGCCAAGACCGGCCGGGTGGCCATCCCCAGAACGTCGGCGAAGGAGCGGTCCGAGCAGTGGGTGACGTCCACCAGCACCCCCAGCTCCTCGCACTTGCGCACCAGGGTCCGCCCCAGCTTGGTGAGCCCCGGCCGCCCGCGCAGCGGGGAGAAGACGGGCAGGCGGGGCATCTGCGCCGGCTGGGCCACGCCGTTGTGCACGAAGTGGGTGAGCGTGAGGTAGCGCAGGCCGCGCTCCGCCAGCCGCTCCAGCTTCTCCGGCGAGCGCTCGCAGTGGTGCGCCCCTTCGGCGGCGTGGATCACCGCCAGCTTCCCCGACTGGAGGATGCCCTTCATCTCACCCTTGCGGCGGGCCACCTGCGCCAGCGCCGGGTGCCGCGCGCACATCCTCTCCAGGGCGGAGAATCCCCCCAGGGCGGCGCGGAAGGGGCGCACCGGGAGCACGGAGGGCGCGTAGACGCAGTTGGTGAGCACCCGCAGCCCGCCTTCGCGCGCCCGGGGCAGGTCGAGTTGCTGGCGGAGCGGGTTCCAGCGCCGCGGCCCCCGGTGCTGCAGCCCCAGGTCCCGGCGCAGGTAATAGGCGTTGAGGGCCGGGTGGGCGTGCAGATCGGCGACCGGCGCGCCGGCGTGGAGCGCCGCGGCCTCGCCCATCAGTGCTGGGTGACCCGGACGGTGGTCTTCATCTGCTTGCCCGTGTCCAGGTCCTTGGCCGACATGGTGAGGATCCCCTCGATGTTGACGTCGAAGGTGATCTCCAGCCGCGCCTTGCCGGCCGGGCCGGGCTTGAGCCCGCTGAAGAGGAAGTCGCCCAGAAGCTCGTTCTGCGCCACCTTGGGGTTGTCGCCCTGGAAGATGCGCATGGCCACCTCGGTCTGGCCGTCGTAGCTGGTGGTGGCCTCCACCGCCTTGGCGTTGGGGATGGCCGCGTTGCGGGGGAAGACGGTGTGGAAGGCCCCTCCCGCCTTCTCCAGGCCGATGGCCATGGGGATCACGTCCAGGAGCTGGAGGCGGAGGTTGGAGTTGTCCTCGAGTGAATTCGCGTAGAGGGCCGCGCCAATGGCAACTGCTTCATCCGGGTGAACGCCTTTCGAGGGGGCCTTGCCGAAGATCTCCGTCAGACGCTTCTGCACCACCGGCATCCGCGTCTGCCCGCCCACCAGGAGAAGCTCGTCCACCTTCCTCGCGTCCAGGTCGGCGTCCTTCATCACCCGGGAGAGGATCTTCACCGTGCGGTCCACCAGCTCGCGGGTGATCTCCTCCAGCATCTTGCGGGTGAAGACGAAGTCGATGTTCAGCGGCTGGCCCTGCGCGGTCATGGTGACGAAGGGGACGGAGAAGGGGGCCTGCTCCCGGCTGCTCAGGTCGATCTTCACCCGCTCCGCCAGGTCCTTGATCCGCTGCATCGCCACCGGGTCGCTGGAGAGGTCGATGCCGTGCTTCTCGGCGAAATCCTTGAGCACGTGCTGGATCATCGCCTGGTCGAAGTCCAGCCCCCCGAGGAAGATGTCGCCGCCGGTGGCCTTCACCTCGAACACCCGGTCGCGGATCTCGATGATGGAGACGTCGAAGGTGCCGCCGCCCAGGTCGTAGATCACCACCGTCTCGTGCAGGTTCTTGCCGATGCCGTAGGCCAGGGCCGCGGCGGTGGGCTCGTTGATGATCCGCACCACCTCCAGCTGGATCATCTTCCCCGCGTCCTTCACCGCCTGGCGCTGGCGGTCGGTGAAGTAGGCGGGCACCGTCACCACCGCCCGCGTCACCTTCTCGCCCAGGTAGTCCTGCGCTACCACCCGGATCTTGTTCAAGATCTTGGCGCTGATCTCGGAGAGGCGGAAGTTCTTGTGCCCCACGTCCAGCAACACGTCGTTGCGCTCGCCCGGCTTGAGCTCGTAGGCGACGGTCTGCTTCATCGCCTCCACCACGTCGCTGCTGTAGGAGCGCCCCACCAGCCGCTTGGCGGCGTAGACGGTGTTGCGGGGGTTGAGCTGCCATTGCCGCTTGGCCTCGTGGCCGATCAGCTCGTTCCCTTTCTCGTCGATGGCGAAGATGGAGGGGATGATGAACTCTCCCCCCTTGTAGGGAATGAGCTTGACCGACCCGTTCTTCTCCACGATGGCCGCGCAGCTGTTCGTGGTGCCGAGGTCGATTCCGATGATCTTGCTCACGAAGTGGTACACTAAACCATGGTGGATTCACTCCGCTATTTAAAGTCCGTCGGCGAACAGGTCCGCCGCTCCTTCCTGGCGAACAAGACCATCCTCGCCTTCCAGGAATACATGGAGGCGTTCTTCGAGGCGCCACGGGTGCACGCGCGCGACGCCGCCCAGTACATCCGCGACTGCTTCGACCACTACGGGACGGAGATGGTGCAGCGGCCGCCGGGCAGCGTGCGCCGCTTCAAGCTCTTCGACCGCCCCTTCGACCAGGTCCCCGGGGTGCAGGAGGGCGAAGGCGGCGCGCCGGTGATCGGCCAGGAGGAGGTGCAGAACGCCATCTACCGCATCCTCCACTCCTTCGTGCGCGCGGGGCGGGTGCACAAGCTCATCCTCCTCCACGGCCCCAACGGCTCTGCCAAGTCCTCCATCGTGGGCGCCCTGCAGCGGGCGCTGGAGGACTACTCGCGCAAGGACGAGGGAGCGGTCTACCGCTTCAACTGGATCTTCCCCAACGAGCGGCT
>DATKAG010000187.1:0-3323 GCA_035498355.1 Myxococcales bacterium
CGTCGACCCGACCATGATGAAGTGGAAGTGGGCGACGACGAAGTAGGTGTCCTGCCAGTGGATGTCGAGCGAGGTGGTGGCGAGCGCGATCCCGGTCATGCCCCCGAAGACCAGGAAGTAGAGGAAGCCGCAGATGTACGCGAAGGGCGTCTTGAAGGAGATGGCGCCTCGGTAGAGGGTCCCCACCCAGTTGAAGACCTTGATGGCGGTGAAGATGCCCACGAACATGGAGAGGATCCCGAAGGCGCCGCCGATGAAGGTGCTCTGCCCGGCCACGAAGAGGTGGTGGCCCCAGGTGAAGAAGCCCACGAAGGCGATGCCGATGGAGCTGAAGGCGATGGCCCGGTAGCCGAAGGGGTTCTTGCGGGAGAAGGCGCAGACGCACTCGGAGATCACGCCCATGGCCGGCAGCACCATGATGTAGACCGCCGGGTGCGAGTAGAACCAGAACATGTGCTGGAAGAGCACCGGGTCGCCGCCCCGGGCGGGGTCGAAGAGGCCGAAGCCGCCGATCCGCTCCACGGTGACGACCAGCAGGGTGATGCCCAGGACCGGCGTGGCGAGGATCTGGATGATGCTGGTGGCGTAGAGGCCCCAGACGAAGAGCGGCATCCGCATCCAGCTCAGGCCCGGGGCGCGCAGGGTATGGACGGTGACGATGAAGTTGAGCCCGGTGAGGATGGAGCTGAAGCCGAGGATGAAGGCCCCGAGGAGGATGGGCGCCACCTGGGTGGGCGAGGTGCTGGAGTAGGGGGTGTAGAAGGTCCAGCCGGTGTCCGCGCCGCCGTGCACCATGGCCCAGATGGCGATCACCGCCCCGATCCAATAGAGGTACCAGGAGAGGAGGTTGATCCGGGGGAAGGCCACGTCGCGGGCCCCGATCATCAGGGGGAGGACGAAGTTGCCGAAGGCGCTGGGGATGGCGGGGATGAGGAAGAGGAAGATCATCACCACGCCGTGCAGGGTGAAGAGCCGGTTGTAGCTGATGGCGTCGACGAAGAAGGGCCCGGGCTGGAGCAGCTTGAAGCGCAAGAGCAGGGCGAAGACGCCGCCGATGAAGAAGAAGAAGATCACCGAGAAGAGGAAGAGCACCGCCACCCGCTTGTGGTCGCGGGTGTTCAGCCAGGACATGACGGTGGTGCCGTCTTCCAGGTAGGTGGGGGCCGGCGCGCCGGCCAGCGCGTGGCTATCGGCCTCGGACAGGCGCATAGGCGGGTCCTTCCGACGGTCCGGTGCGGACCGCGTCGCTCTGCAGCGACTTGATGTATTCCAGGAGCGCGGCCACCTCGGGGCCGGCCAGCTTGCCCTGGAAGCTGGGCATCACCGGCTGGAACCCCTCCACCACGCGGAAAGCGGGATCCATCATCGACTGGGTGAGGTACGCTTCGTCGGCCTCCACGGTGCTGCCGTCGGTGAGCCTCTCCCTGCGGTGGTAGAGGTCCAGCCAGGTGGGGCCGATGTGCCGGGTGCCGTCGGTGGAGTGGCACTTCAGGCAGCCCTGCTCGGCGGCGATGCGCCGGCCCTGGTCCACCAGGTTGCCCAGGGGCGGGGCGAAGTCCAGCTCGGTGGGCGCGCCGTCCTGGGTGGCCACCACCCCGCGGTGCTGGTAGGCCAGCCAGTCCTCGAACTCCTGCGGCTTGAGCGCGATCACCTCGCCGCGCATGATCGAGTGTCCCGCCCCGCAGAACTCCGCGCAGAGGATCTGGTAGCGCCCCGGGCTGACGGCGTTGAACCAGGCCTGGGTGTAGCGGCCGGGGAGCACGTCCATCTTCACCCGGAACTCGGGGACGTAGAAGGAGTGGATCACGTCCCGCGAGGTCATCAAGAGGCGCACGTTGCGGCCCGCCGGCACCCGCAGAACGTTCACCGCGTTGGGGCCGTCGGGATAGGCGAACTTCCACATCCACTTCTTCGCCATCACGTAGACGTCCATCGAGTCCGCGGGCGGGGTCTGCTGGCGGACGAACTCGCGGTAGCCGAGGAAGAACCAGAAGACGAAGAGGCTCAAGGGGACGCTGATGAAGAGCGCCTCCATCCAGGGGGGGACCTCGATGTGCGGGGTGGTCTGCGTCTCCGAGCGGCGGCGGTAGCGGACGAAGAAGACGATGGCGGTGAGCCCCACCGCGGTGGACATGACGAAGGTGGTGATGATGACGAAGAAGTGGAGCTGGTCGAGGTCGCGGGCGAACGTCGACGCCTGGTCGGGAAGGAAGAGCAGCCTGCGGAGGAACTCGTTCATGTCCGCTCGTCCTTCTTCCGCCGGACCTCGCGCCACCAGAGGGCGCCGAGGAGCGCGGCCAGGGCCACCGCGCAGAAGCCGGAGCCCAGCCGCAGCGCGCCCATCACGTAGAAGTGGTACTTGCGCGCCGCCGGGTCGTACTTGAAGCAGCGCAGGAGCACCCGGTCGAGCGTGGTGCCCACCTTGCCCTGCGAGGCTTCTACCACCGCCAGGCGCAGGTCGCGGGGGGGGAATTCCACGCCGTAGAAGTAGCGGGAGATCTTCCCGTCGGGGCCGAGCACCAGGCTCACCGCCGGGTGCTCGTACTGCCCGCTCTCCCGGTCGTAGCGGTAGCGGAAGCCCACCGAGGAGGCCAGGGCAGAGATGGCGCCGTCGCCTCCGATGAGGAAGGGCCAGTGCCCCGGCCAGGCCTTGCCGGCGTTGCGCAGGGTCTGCAAGTAGCCGCCCTGGCGCAGGCGGGCCTCGGGGATGGTGTCCTTGGGGGAGAAGCTGACGGTGAGGCCGTAGTAGTCCTCGCCCAGGCGCAGGCCGCTCTCGTTGATCGCCTTGATCACCCCTTGCTGCACCAGGCTGCAGAGCATGGGGCAGTCGAAGTAGATGAGGGTGAGCACCACCGGCTTTCCCCGCGCCGTCAGCTCGCGCAGCCGCACCCGGTGCGACTCGCTGTCCATGAAGGAGGCGTCCGCCACCGGCTGGCCCAGGCGCTCCACCACGTCCACCGGGGCGTCGGCCGCCTCGGGCACCGCGGCGGCGAGGATGAGGGCGGCGAGGATCACTTCTTCTGCTCCTTCCGCTCCTTCTCCTCTCGCACCACCAGGTCCATGGCGCGATCGATGGGCATGTGGATGGTGCCCTGCTTGCGGTCCATCCAGCCCCAGCTGGAGAGGCGCTCCACCTGCTCGTTGCGGTACGCCTGCAGGGCGCGGGTGACGTCGAAGGGCACCTGGTCGACGATCCCGATCTCCGCCTGCCCCAGGGCGGGGATCACCGCCGGGCCGTTCGGCTGCAGCACCTTCTCCCGCGCGTCCAGGTAGCGCCAGACCACCAGGGTGGCGAGGGAGAAGACGATGAGGGCGGCCAGCCC